>JANXOO010001212.1 GCA_025353525.1 Schlesneria sp.
GAACTCGAACAAAATCGGGCTGTTCCCTGTTTCGAAAATGCATCGGTCAAGGCGTTCTTTCCCGTCCGGCAGAATTCTGCCGGCCCGCAGCAGGATACGGACGGGGAGCACATGTTCGTCAGAAATGTGGCGACCGACGGCACGACCGTATTCGGAATCCTCAATAGCGATCCAAATCAGGTCCGTTGGGTCAAGGAGGGGCAGCCAGTCAGGTTTCCCGTGACGAACGTGAGCGACTGGTTTCTGGTCCCTTCGGCCGAGGGCAAAGGATATGGCGGATTTACGGTCGATGTCATGAAAAAGGCAATGTCAGTCGACGAGTTGCGAGAATACGAAAAATTTCCGCCTCTGATTTGGTACAAGCACCGCGTCGGGACGACGGCACTCGATGAATTAAAGCAATTGCCCGTCTGTTCGAAATGTCGGAAACGGGATCTGATTGCGAGTTTATATCGCGATGGCGTATGCGGTCTGTGCGTCAATGGAATGGAACGCTGTGAATGTGCGACGTGTAACGCACCGCTGATTCGGCCTGCGGGATCACCTCCGCGATGCGGCCGATGTTCCGGTTCAAAGTCGGCGCCAAAACGGGCGAGCCAAATCGCAGAAAATAACGAGGAGGCATTCGAACTGGAAGTCGCAGAACCTCGCGACATGACCTTGCTCGCGAAAATCTATACGGGACTCGTGATGGCCGTACTGGCGCTGGTCGTATTGATTCTGGGGTTTATGATTTTTGACCCTGCAGGTGGACAGGCAGCAGGTCGTCCGATGATGCTGGGAATCGGGTCAGCACTTGTCGTAATTCTTGCAGGGACACTCGTATGGAATATCAAACAACGCAATCTGGCTGTCGTGGCGACGTTGCTTCAGGCCGCGGCACTTTTTTTGACGTGTATCGGCATCCCCGTTGCTGTTTTTGGAATTGTGACAATGCTCGCTGATCGTAACCAGAACGATTAACCGTCCGAAAACGGGCTGATAAATGCCTGAATCCTGACCTGTGAGGGTCGGGATCACGAGTCAACGATGCGATACGAACGATGCTTCGGCGAGGGGTATGTCGGGCAGCGCGGTGTCGGCAGAGACCCGTGATCTGGCCGTTCGCTCTGGATGCGACAGTCAACCGAATTTCGCGACGACGGCGGTCATGTCATCGGCAACCGGTTGCCCGGATGTGAACTCGAATACGTGGACAAACAGCTTCCGCAGGATCTCGTCAGAGGCATCTGATGAGGTCCCGGTGATGAAGTCGGCCAGTTTCCGGTTCCCGAACTGCTGGCGTTCCCGGTTCATTGACTCGGTGACACCATCCGTGCAAATCAACAGCAGATCCGATCGTTCAACGGGCACGGGGCGCGGCATGGGAAATTTGGCTGATTTAATCACGCCGAGTACCGGTCCGATACTGTCCAGTACTGTTGTTTGCCGGTTGGCATGAAACAGCATCGCCTGATGGCCAGCTCCGGCGTGTCGGATTTCCTGCCGGTCCTGGTCGATCTCTGCCAGAAACAGGCTGACGAAACGTCCGTCCGGAAGGTCATCACAAAGCAACTGGTTCAGCTTCCAAAGGATCTGTGGCAGGTCGTTGACCTCGTTATTGTGGAGTAACCCGCGGAGGACCGAACGGACTTCAACCATTGCCAGGGCCGGGCCCAGGCCGTGGCCGCTGACATCACCTGTGGCAACAACGATTTGTCGGGGGCCGGTGACAATGAAATCGTAGTAGTCGCCACAGAGATGAGCGACCGGGACCGCCGCGCCTGCGATGTCGAGTCCCGCGATGACCGGTGCACGTTCCGGAAAAAGTTTCTGCTGGAATGCAGTTGCCAGTTGTAGCTGACTCTGCAATTCCACAATCCGTCGCTCGTCCGAAATATCCCGTCCGATGGCGAAAATAATTTCCTTCTCGGGGATTGCCCGGGCGCTCCATTCGATCCAAAGATACGCCCCCTGAACTTTGCGAAAGCGATTGCGAAAGCGAATCACCGGTTGACCGGCGGCCAGCGATGCCATCGCTGCCTCGGTCGCCGCC
>JANXOO010001228.1 GCA_025353525.1 Schlesneria sp.
GTGATCGTTCGAAACCGTCGTCGCTGAAAAAAAGTCGTCGCTGAAAAAAGGGGACAGGCACCAGGAAGACCTGGAGCCAGTCCCCTTTTTCAGCGACCGGATTTTCTTTCCCGTTGGCGCAAACAGCCTGATGTCGATGGCGGGTTTGCTATTCGCGTCGGGAATTGGCGAGAATCTCAGGCGACCTGATCCGTTGGGGCAGTGTCCTCGCGGGTGTCGGATTGCGAACTGCTGCTTGTGGAGTATCTCATGTCTGAATCGATAGAAACTCAGGAATCGGGTGGACTCAGTCGTCGAACCGTTTTGGGAACTGCCATTGCTGCTGCGGGTGCGGCATCGGCGGTGATGCGAGGGCCCTGGGGGATGGCAAGCGCTGCCGAACCGGGCTCCGCAACGATCAGCGGCAGCAAGCGGTATGCGATGAAGAAGTCGATCAATCTGTGGGCGTTTCCGTATCCGGAAAAAATGTCACTGGAACGCTGTCTTCAATTGGCGAAAGACGCGGGGTTTGACGGGATTGAGTTGAACTTTGACCTCGACAGCGAATTGTCTCCCAAATCGGGGACTCGCGAATTCACCAACATCCGCAAAATGGCCGAAAAGATCGGCATCGCAGTCAGCGGACTCTGTTCGTTTCTGTTCTGGCCGTATTCATTGACCAGCAACGACCCGCAGAAGCGGGCGCGAGGAATGGAACTGGCAGGCTTGATGACTCGAGCCGCGCACGACCTGGGAACCGAAAACCTGCTTGTCGTTCCGGGGGCAGTTCATATTCCGTGGAGAACCGACTACGAACCGGTGGCCAACGATGTCTGTGATCGGCGAGCGAAAGAAGCCGTGACGACTTTGTTACCACTGGCTGAAAAGCTCGGGATTCACATGAACATTGAAAATATCTTTTTCAATGGGTACCTGATGACCCCGATGGAAATGGCATCGTTTGTCGACGGATTCCAATCTGAATTCGTCCATGTTCATTTCGACACCGGGAACATCATGCAGTACCAGTTCCCTGAACACTGGATCGCATACCTTGGAAAACGAATCCGGAACGTTCACCTCAAGGAATTTACGAAGAAGGGGACCGATTCGTCGCTCGAAGCTTTTCGTCCGCTGTTGGACGGTACGACGAATTGGCCCGCTGTCCTTGAATCACTCGAAACTGCCAGCTATCGCGGCTATTTGACGTTCGAGTACTTCCATCCGTACCTGTACTGGCCGGAAGCCCTGATCTGGCAAACGGGCGATTCGCTCGACCGCATGCTGGGGATTAAGTAGGTCTTCACGCTTGTTCCGACCAGGAGTCACGCAGCTACTAAACTCACGCTGAACCCCAGGGCGTTGCGAGACGGACGAACATGCCGAACGAACTTACGGAAACGAGCGTCCGGGGATTTCCCGATTCGGCGCTATGGCATCAGTTTTTCTTTGGCGCCGCTTCGGCAGCATCTGCTTCCTTGTTTGATGCGGCGCTGAGGGCTTTCTTGTACTGACGCAATCGCTTTTTGAAGCCGGGGTCGTCAGCGTGTGGGGTCCCCTCGGTCAACTTCACTGCTCGTTCCTGTGTTTTGACCGCTTTTGCCAAGTCGTTATTGTCGAAATAAGTTTTTGCGAGTGTATCTGCGACTGACGAGTCCTCGTGATTGGCGATGTCGTCAGCTTTGATTGCCACTTTCAGTGCCAGCTTCAATACTTTGGGGTCGGCTTTGGTATCGCGTTCAGGATCGACGATGATCCATGCCAGATTATTCAGAACTTTTGTGTCATTCCCGTCCTTCGATTCGATGATCTGGTTGCCGAGTTCGACTGCTTCGTCGGCCATCCCTTTTGCGATCGTCAGGATCTGAAAACGGATCATCTGGAACGTCGTCAGACCTTCCGGGATCGACTTTGCGGAACTATCGAGTTCTTCCAACAGTCCTTTCGGATCGCCATCCTCGTGAAATTCGCGGAAGAGCTTTTGCAATCGGCCAAATGATTCTGCCATTTTCTTTTCGAGTTTGCTTTTTTCCGCTTTGGCGGCTCTGGCCTCCACAAACACTTTCGCTTCAGCGTCCAGATCCCACTTTCCGTCGACAATCTGTTCTAGCGGTTCTTCCATTTGACCGGGATGACCGATCCAGGCAATCCGTCCTTCGCCGTTGATGATGAAGGCGCTCGGAATTCCTTCGAGCTCCGCAGGCGTCATCCAGTTTTTGACGATTTTCCCGTCGTTCGGATCGCCTTCGTCCGGGACGAGGTCGAGAGCGACGCGATAGTCCATCTTCTTGCCCATTTTCTCGACAAATTCGGAAACGGCACTTTCGTCTTCTTCGATCACTGCCACGCCGATAATCGTGACATCCTTGTACTTCTTTTGCAGTTCGGTCAGGTGAGGGATCGTCGTACGGCAGGGGCCGCACCACGTCGCCCACAGTTCGATCACGTAGATCTTGCCCTTCTCGAAGCTCTTGACTTCATCCCCTTTGATGAACTTCTTCAGTTCCAGCTTCGGGGCTTTGGAGCCGATGATGAGATCCTGAGCCGCCGCGTCTTGGCCAAATGATGCAACGACGAACGCACAAGTCGCTACACAGGTCGCTAAAAATGTCTTGATCATCGGAGAAATAAACCTGCCTTTCCGGGGAAACTTTCAGAGCGCGATCGAACGTCGAGTCCAATCCCTGACTTCACTTGAACTCAAGGTTAGCGGTCATCCGCAAACCGGACAAGACGACTTGTCATTTTACTCGCCTGCTTCAAAGCCCTGCCGGCAACAGAATTTGATGCCGGACGGGTGCGATAATTACGCCCGAACAGTACATCGCGCGGGAATTGTTCCGGGAATCGATCTTGCGGCAAAAACGCAAGTAAGACTACAAACCCCGGTCGCTGCTCGCCTTTTCAGACTCGCGCCCGTCTGCGCACCCGCCCAATCATGGGGACAGGCACCTTGAAACCGCATATTTCTTTGAAGTTTTTTCCAAATGCCGGGCGCGTGGACAGCGTTCACGCGGTTGCACATCGAGCCCTTGCTCGCCTGATTCCTTTGCCGCGCAGGTTTTGCATTCTCAGCGATTTACTTTCGGTTTTCAGAAGTGATGCTGACCGAACGCGACACAACGCGGTCCGCTTTCACAGCGAAAGAAAAAACACGAATACGGGTCGCCCGTTTCTTTCGTCGGCCGTTGCGTGCCTGATTGTCGCTGCATCACTGGATTTGACCGGCTGCAATTCACTGCAAAAGAAGCACGACAATCCTGTCATGGTCGAGGCTCCACGTCGGATCGCTCCGGTCAAACACGACGAATCAGAAACGCAAGTGGCCGAGAGCGTCAGTTCCTCGAAGAAATCGAAGATGTCTGACGGTGACGACGGACCCGAAATTTCACAAGTCAAAGCGATTTCCAAAAAAGATCCCTGGGACGGGTACGAAGATGATACCGCGATTTTCAATTCACAAGTCGCAGCAACCGTTAACGGTGCCCCGATTCTTAACGGAGACATCCTCGATCGCTGGGGCGGGTATCTGAAGAAAGTTCGCGAGTCGATGGTGAAAGTCTGTAGTGATCCGAAATTACAGGAACCTGGTCAGCCACTTCCGACTCCCGGTGATTTCGAAAAAATGCGTTATGCGATCATCCAGCGCGATATCGCCTCTCACATCCACAAGAAATTGCTTGTCGAACGGTTGAAGGGAAGCCTGAAGCAGGAACAGATGAAACAGATGCAGGCGCATGTTGACCAGTCTTTCGAGAAGGAAATCGACCGACTCAAGAAAGAACTCAAGGTCTCGAACCGAACGGAACTCGAACTGGAACTCAACAAAACGGGGACCACGCTTCAGAATATCAAGGACAATTTCGCTCTTGAAAAGCTGTCGACTGAGTACATCGTTGCCAAATCCGACAAGCCGGATCCGATCGAACGACCCGATTTGATCGCATACTACCAGTCAAATACGGACAAGTTTCGCTTTGAAGCCGAAGTGAAATGGCAACAGATCCAGGTCACGATTTCAGACGGGCTGGATGCGAAGGAAGCACGGGCGAAACTCGAAAAAGCAATAGCAGAATTGCGACGTGGCGTTGCCTTTGAAAAGGTTGCCAAAAAGTACTCGGACGGACTTTCGGCAAAAGAGGGCGGGCTGCGCGACTGGATGGAAGCAGGAAACCTTGCTGACGAGAAGCTGGAATTGAAACTCTTTGAAATGCCTGTCAACGAAATCAGTGAAATCCACGAAGGCGCGTCGTCTCTTTGCGTCGTGAAGGTCCTTGATCGACACACGGCAGGTCGCAAACCGTTCCAGGAAGTTCAAGACGAAATTCGACAGACACTGACCGAGCAGCAATGGCAAAACCGACCGAAGAAGTTGTTGAAAGAACTTTACAGTCAGGCCGAAATCGATACCCACTACTCCTATCAGGCCCCTCAATTCGATCCTGATGGGTCCTGATCGCGCGGCGACGGCAGGGCTGGCGGCG
>JANXOO010001238.1 GCA_025353525.1 Schlesneria sp.
AACTCAAAACCAGTCCCCAATGACATTCCGAGAATCCAGGACGATTCAATGTCAGAATGGGGGGTTTACGACCCCGCTCGATTCAGCCGCCGGGAATTGCTGGGAGATGGTCCAACTGATCCACAGGGTGGAGGTGGTCGAAATAGTTCGCACAATGGCACTGGCGTTCCAACACCATCTGGATCGTCTGGAACACCTTTGCAAGACCGGGGGCGACTTCTTCCCGCAGCAGGTTATAGTTCGCAGCCGATCCGGTATGCCACGGGTGAAGTTCTCCTTCAAGCAACGGACATTTCATCGAACGGCTACGGAGTTCCCTGGGGGCATACACGGAATTTTCTGAACAGGCTGAGTAGGAATCAGGGGATCGGGCTGGGGTACAATTGGCAGGTCGCGGAGTGGCCCTATCTCGTGATCGACTATACGGGTAACGTGACAGTCTTGGGACAAGCAGGTGGAACGCTTTGGTTTACGAAGACAGGTACAGGTTACACCGCGCAGTTCGGAGTACTCGATAAGTTGGTGCTCAACACCTCGACATCGCAATATGTCCTGACGCGACGAGATGGGACGGTCATCTTTTTCGATCAGGCAACGGGCATGTTTCGCCAGCAAACCGCCGTAGGTGGTAGCAAAATCTCCGTTCAGTCGATGTCGGGGAATGGATACAACTTCAACCTCGTTCAGCGAACAGTGACAACAGGCGGCAATACGACGGTAGAAAGCCTCGCGTACCAATACATAGCCCCATACGCCGATAATTTGCTTCAGCAAGTCACTCTCAGCCGGTCAGTCAACGGTGGTGCCGCCTCCAATGTTTCTCAAGCCAGCTACACTTACTATGGCCCAAACGAAGCGAATGGTGGGTTGCAGGACTTGAAAACGGTCACTCAGCAAACCTGGAATGGGACAAGTTGGAGTACGACAGGTGTCACTTACTACCGGTATTATCCCGAATATGGGTCGTCGAGTTCCAGTTCCAGCTCAGGAGGATCAACCACCGCATGGGATGTACGAGCTCATCTTTTGAAGTATGTACTGAATCCGGCCGCATATGCACGCATGGTCGCGGACGGTTTGAACCCACTCACCGCGACGGATGCACAGATCGCAATTTACGCAGACTATTACTTTGAATACGACACCCAGCGCCGTGTCACCAAAGAGACGGTTCGCGCGGGCTCGCAGACATTTCTGTTTTCGTATGTCACGAGCAGTTTCGCAAATGGTTACAATTCCTGGACCACGAAGACAACAGAAACACTGCCGGATGGCAACCAGAACATCGTTTACTCGAATTATGCAGGCAAGACGATGCTGCATGTCTTCAAGTCCGGTACGAATCAATGGATCGACTTCTACCAGTACGATGGATCGGGACGCCCGACTCTTCAGGCAAATCCGTCGGCGGTCACGGGTTTCGACGAAACCAAGTCCGACTTGCTGGGGTACAATTTCGGAACCGGCCAGTATCAGTACCTAAGAACAAACTCCGGTTTGATCTATACTAATACCTATGATCCGTGCTCGGGTTACGTGGCGAGCGAGAACTTGCAACAAGGGCAGCTTGGGGTGTTGATCAAGCTCAATGCTTACGAATACATTTGCTGTGGCGGCAATTGTAGCTGTTCTAGTTCTTCGAGTTCATCAAGCTCGGCGTCCAGATCTTCATCGTCTTCCTCATCGAGTTCCTCGGGATCAATTGCCAACCTTGGTATTTGGTATCGAAGTAAGCAAACAGCGTATCCGTCGGACTCGAATCAAACGATCACGATCATCACAACCTATTCCTATACTTTCTATTCAGGAACGTGCGCAATCCAACAAAGGGTGACAACACTGCCCGTGATTTCCGTAGGCCAAAATGGATCGGGAGTGGCCGCGACACGCCGTGATTATTTTGATCAATATGGAAACCTCACCTGGTCGATGGACGAGCGTGGATTCATTACACGGATGGTTTACGACATCCCCACAGGTGCGATGTCTCAACGCGCCAATGACGTGAATACTTCGATCTATACGGACACACCAACAGGGTGGTCGACATCATCCGGTGGTGGATTGAATCTCGTATCTGATTATTTGATTGATTCGCAAGGGAGAACGATCCAGTCGCTCGTGCCGACAAACACAATCGATGTTCGAGGTACGGCGACAACACTGCGCACGGCATCCTGGTCTGTCTATGACGATGTAAACCATGTTGTCTACTCCGGCAAAGGATATGCCACTGGCGTTTTCCCGAGTTACACCTACACGCTCGTCAATCCCGTATCGATTGTTCAAATGGATGCAGCAGGTCGAGTGAATGCAGAAATCCAAGCGGTTGCCTCATCTCCGTCAGGTTCACTGCCTGCAATCATCGCGGGGGCAGGAGGGGGCAGTTCTGCCTTCCCGCAGGCAAGCTTTGTCCGATGGACGACCAATCAATACACCGATTGTTGTCTCGCGGTCTCCCAACGGGTTTACAAGCTGATCCCAGGATCGGGCATCGGAACATCTGGTATGAACTACGACGAAAGCAGTTACGGTTATGACGTGATGAAGCGTCGAATCCGGACGGTCACCGCTGGCGGGACGATTACCGATTTGGTACTCGATCCACGCGGGATGGTTCTGGCAAAATACATCGGTACGAACGACACGGGGGCCACGCTGCAAAACCCAGCAGCCGGGGGACCACCGAATAATATGGTACTGGTCAGCACCAACGTCTATGACGGAGCGGCTGCTGGAGGCGACGGAAATCTTACTCAAGTCATTCAACAAGTTGATGCGACGACAACACGGACGACATCAATGGCGTATGACTTCCGCAACCGATTGATTACAATAGATGGGGAAATCGATTTTTTCTCGATAAATTATTACGACAACCTGAATCGAGTTATCAAGCTCGAACGGTACAACACGACGGCTGGTGGCAATTTGATCGCACGGGGAGTTACCAATTTCGACGATCGCGGGAGAATCTACCAATCCGTCGTTTACGCAGTTGACCCGGCAACGGGTACCGTTGGAAATGCGCTGACCGACAACCAGTGGTTTGATGCGAGTGGTAACCGGATCAAGTCGTTGCCTGCTGGCGCGCAGTTGTTCTCGAAAACCACCTATGACAGCCTGGGACGCGCCACAATCAAGCATTCAGGATACGGAACAGACGCAACCTATTCCAATGTCAGCAGTGTTGCCACCAATACAATCATCGAACAATTGGAAAGTACTTT
>JANXOO010001244.1 GCA_025353525.1 Schlesneria sp.
GTGATCGCCGTCGGCGAATTCGGTCGAACTCCTGCCGTTAACGCGAATGCCGGGCGGGATCATTGGGGTTCGGTATTCAGTTGCGTATTGGCAGGTGGAGGAATTTCGGGCGGACAGGTTTATGGTTCGAGCGATCGCGACGGCGGATACCCGGCCAGTGACCCGGTTGATGCCGGTCACCTGGCCGCGACGGTCTTTCATCTTGCCGGTATCAATCCTCAGGGAACGTTTACCGATCGACTCGGCCGCGAACTGTCGATCGCAGACGCCGAGCCGCTTTTCAAATTGCTCGGCGAAGAACCGGCAACATCCACAAGGACCGACGGTGCGGGCGACGGGGCCTCGTTTCCTTCGTATCGAGCCGGTCTGCTGTTGCATCCCGATTTCACCGAGACGAATTTGCTACCGCCGCTCACCGCCCCCGCCAGTCCGAAAGGTTGGCGAGCGAGCCCGTCTGTGGATGTGAACGGAGGGTTCGGTGTCCGTTTGCACCAGCAGCCAGGTTTGTATCGTACTGCGGAAATCGGAATTTGGACTGACCGATCCACGAGCGAAATCGTTATCCCGGCGAATGCGAGTGCCGTTCTGACACAACAGATTCGAGATCCTCAGTCGGGCCAATTCAAAATTGCGGTTCGCGTCAATGGTGGCGGTTTGTCGGACGAAGTATTCCAGCAGATATTCGCCGCTCACTTCCGTTGTCGCCTCGTCGTTTTTCAGTTTTCGCAACCCGACAAGTCGGCCGCACATCGTCACGAACTTGCGTCAGTGGAATTCGTTCCCGAGTACACCAACCGGCTTGATCCGGACGCCTGGCAAACCGTCACCCTGGAAAAAAGGCTGGCGCCGACACCAGGGGTCAACTTCACATTCGGGCTGGGAATCGGCGTTGCGATGATTGTCGAATCCAAATCAGCGAGCGCCGTCACGATTGCGAGAAGACCTGTCGATGCATTTCTTCGGGTGCACCGGTTCGACATTGATTTTGTCGGCTGGCAGTTCGCATAAGTGCTTGTCGACTAGAATCAGACAGTTGCAGGCGGCTGAGAATTACGCGAGCGTTCTTCCGTTGGCCGACGTGGCTCGGAACGGATTTTGAGCGACAACGACTGTGGCCGGGCGATTCTCGTCCAGAACATGACTCGAAACAGATTGCCACAAACGAGGCAACGCGCCACTGGGAACATAAACGAGAAGAGAAAGGTTGATGACTTTCTGCTGAGGCGGACTTCATCACTCGTGCATGAGGGGCATGCCATAAAATCACCTGCAAGTTTCTTAACCACTGGCGGAGGGATCGGGCAGGATCAGATTGCCACAGTTCTGCAGCCGTCGATGCCCAAGTTAATGTGGCCACTCAATTAAAGCAACCGAGTGTGACGATTCACAAAGTTGCCTGAAGCGGGATGTGTTTTCTCACGACCTCTTGTGCAGAACACAAAACCTCGTCTGTTCCGGCCCAAAGTCCGGGAGGATGTCATTTGATTGACAGTTCCCCTGGTCGATCCCCTTTCCTCAACGGACTCCGCCACCGATGTTAGGGCTTTGTTCGCCCGCTTCGAAGGGACTACGAGATCGTCCGACTCCTCGGTAGCGTGCATGTCGGCGGGATGGCTTCTCACCTTGGCCGACCGTCCCAACGGCAAGTGATCGCATCAGGGAACCAATGAGGCCTCCCGGTTTCCGCGTAGAAAGGTTCTATCCATGCACAGGATCGCTGACTCCGGGGCGTCAGAACGGGACTCGCGTTTTACGTACCACTTCACGTTGTCTTCCCCTTGGGGATAGTCCTGAAACAAAGTCCGACTTTTCGGGATTGGCTCATTCATAGTTTATGGGCTGCGCTTGAGAGCACGGAGGTCGTCATGCAGGCGATATCAATCCGTCTGGGCCTGAAAATTCGGATTGCTCACTATCCGCCATACAGTTCGAAATACAATCCAATCGAACACGCGTGTTTCCTCACGTGACGCGAACCAGCAAAGGATTTCCGCTGGACGCAATCAAAACGGCGAAGCACGACATGGAAAAAACGGAAACGACGAAAGGGCTGATTGTCGTTGTCCGAATCAATGACAAGGTCTAAGAGGCTGGCCGAAAATACGCCACCGAATTCAAAAACAACATGAGCATCCGGTTGGACAATCTCCTTTCGAAATGAAACTACACCGCCATCCTGCAACCCCCTTCAAACATGGAATCTATTTCGGGACTATTCCTTGAACTGGACAAGGTCGACACTCCCAAAAGGTGATTTCTGGGCTCAATGTCTGGCCTGGACACTCTTCTGCCAATGCGTCGCCAAACCCCTTCCGAGGATATCGAGGGGCGAGGATCGGCGCATGACTCGAAGCCGAACTGGTTCGCTGGTCCTTTGTTCGTACAGAACTTGCATCTGCTAGTTTCTTCCGGCTTTTACCGGCGCACTCTGTCCCCTGTATTCCCCTGCCAGTGGACACAGCCACCGTGTCCTGATTGTCTCGCAACCGTCTCGTGGTAGCGTACCAACAAAGTCACTCGAATTTTAGAATTCGCCAACAATCTGTCCATCGGCACGACCGAGCAACCGTTCGAATGTACTGTCGATAAATGCTGGCCCGGAATGGTCGTTCGTCCCGGCAGCAGGGCCAATACTGTTTGGCTTGTGATCAATGTTTTCACTGATGAAACGCACGGAGCCATCTCCCAACAGGAATTGAACTCCACCAACATGATTACTGGAAAAACCGCGACTTTGATGGTCGGCGTTGATTACCGTCTGATTGATTCCCCAGTAGGGAAGCCCGACGACCGCCAAGCAGGACCGACATTGTATGTTCGTGTAGGGAGCGGCAGCGGTGGCGGGGCTGAATCCAAGCGCATTGCCTGCGCCAATGGACAGGCCTTTGATGTTAAATGCTCGTTCACCAACGATCAACGTGTTGCTCGTGCCATCCGTAATGTCACGGATCCCGACTTTTGAATCCTCGAAGGCAACGCCGTTCGGGGGCCCATAGGTCCCGAAGGTGGCGATTGTGCCAGGCGTGATGCTGTCACCAGTATCAGCGACCATAACGAAGTTGGAAGTGGCAATCGCGACATTGGAAGTGCCGTTCGTCACCTTTCGATTGTACGTATTGAAATCATTGACCATCGTTGGGTTGGTGCCAAGGCTTCCGTCGAACGTATTGAGGCCGGGCCCAGTATCACTTGCACAGCGAAATGCAGTCAATGGTGAAGTTAGCGCCGAGGCTCCTGCGCCACCGGCGGCGAGGCTTTGATCCATGCGGAGTGTACCCGGTTGGATCGTATTATAGAGCGGAGCCTGATCCAGATAAGGCAGAATGAACGCGCCCCAACTCCAAATGGTGGGTTCGCCGTTCGTAGTGGCCGAGTTGGCACTGACCCATCCTGGCGGAAATGTATTCGCTGTGTCGTGATAATTATGCAGCGCTAACCCGATTTGCTTAAGGTTGTTTTTACATTGAGTCCGACGCGCGGCTTCCCGCGCCTGCTGCACTGCCGGTAATAG
>JANXOO010001273.1 GCA_025353525.1 Schlesneria sp.
ATCCAGCAGCCGAATCAAGGCGATATCAGATTCAGGTAGTCGTGCGATGACTCGAAAACGCATCGGCCTGGTGTTCGGGAGAAGTGCAAATCCTTCCGTCTGCGGCAAGACGTGATTGTTGGTCAGAATATAGCCGTCCTCGTGAATCACCGTTCCGCTTCCGGAAACCAGCTGATTTTGAAACGGCGTAAAGAGTGCCACGACCGAAGGCTCGATACCGCGAATGACTTCCACTAACGGCGTCAGTCGTGGCGATTTCGTGACCTCGTCAGCGAATAATTCGATCGAGCCACGGCACAAGACCTGAAGAATAACCATGACCAGAATGAAACGCCGATCAGACAAAGGTCGAAATGCAGTCAGAATTCGAGCCCCCTTTTTATGACCTGTTTGAAGAGCCCCGGCACGAACCACATCGTTTTGCAGGCGCAATATCGGCATGAAATTGCTGTCGATCATGAAGGTCCTCCGGACACATCGCTTTATCATTGGAAAAGACCGGAGGATTATTGACTCGATTCGCACGTTCGTCGAGAGAGGCTTCAACCTGCATTTCATCTCATCTTACGATGAAACTCAAAATGTTTGAAGAATTTCGATAAGTACTCGTCGCTTTCGAGAATTTTTGAATCCGTTTCTTGAAGAACAACTTGCATCCCGATTTTCGGGTGCGGGACGCAGAAGGCAGAATTCTGACGGACGACTTGCAAATTCAAGTGTTGCAATTTTGGGCGTGAACGAACCGGATCGAGGGGGACTATCGGATTACAAGATATCCCTGTTGACCGAGTTGGCGGAACAATTGCGACATCAACTTCGAACGCTCGGCGAACGACGTTTCGCCTGTAATGACGCGAAGGGCACCGCTGCAACGCCGCGACGCAACCGCCGCATCGGCGACTGAAACAACGCGAACGAGCACGAACACATCGTCGGCAGTCTGTCTGGTTTGCTCAGAAACTACTGACTCGTTTACTCAAGCAGTATTGGAATCGGGCTCGGGGTTTCTCCCTTGTCCGTAGATTCAATCGGCGGATATGATCCGGTCGACCGCGACTGAAATTGAAATTGATTTACAGTTTTTGGGTTTGATCGGGATGAATTTGAAAAATCAAACGGGATTCGTACTCCAGTTCGCCGTATTGACTGTCACGCCGCTGATTTCGTGGTGGCAGCTTCAGTTCGGATTCAAATTGATCTGG
>JANXOO010001299.1 GCA_025353525.1 Schlesneria sp.
ATCGAGTTTCTGGACATCGGCGGCGGGCTGGGCGTCGATTACGACGGATCCCAGACGCGATTCGAATCGAGCGTGAACTACACAGTGCAAGAGTTCGCCAACGATGTCGTCTATACAATCAGGAACATTTGCGAAGAAGAAAACGTACCCCATCCGAATCTGGTGACCGAAAGCGGTCGGTTTATGACGGCCTATCACACGGTCTTCATCACATCGATTCGCGACGAAATTGAAACGTTTGCAGAAGATAAACCGGAAGTTGCGATCGACTCGGACGACCCGCAGGTCATCACTGAATTAAAAGATTTATGCGACAGCATCAACGGGAAAAACTACGCTGAATATTACCACGACGCACTCGAACACAAGGATGAACTGCATACGCAATTCAATCTCGGACTGATCAGCCTTGAAGATCGAGCCAAAGGGGAAGTCCTTTTCTGGGAAGCCTGTGCCCGTTCGCTGAAGGAATCCGAGGCAGACAAGTTTCCCGATGACGAATTCGAAACACTGAAAAAGATCCTCGCACAAAAGTACCTCTGCAATTTTTCGCTGTTCCGGTCGGCTCCAGACAGTTGGGCCATCAAACAGCTCTTTCCCATCGCACCGATTCACCGCCTGAACGAATTGCCGTCGGACTTTGCGACACTCGTCGATGTCACCTGCGACAGCGACGGCAAGATCGACAAATTCGTCGATCTGAAAGATGTGAAAGAGACGCTGGAACTGCACAAGTGGACGGACGGTCAAGACTATTACCTTGGAATCTTCCTGACAGGAGCGTATCAGGAAGTGATGGGAAGCCACCACAATCTGTTTGGAAATCCAAACGAGGCGCATGTCGTGATCGACAGCGACGGACGTTATCACGTCACAAAAGTGGTGCAGGGGAGTCGTATCAGTGACATGCTGGCGTTCGCACGATACGACAAGGTTCAATTAGTGGATTCGTACCGTAAACAATTGGCCAGACAGGTTGAAGCCGGTGCCATTTCCAAGGAAACGGCGGACCGGCTGGTCGCCGAATTTGAATCGGGTGCATCGAAAGGAACGTATCTGGAGTGATTCGGCGAACCTTTGGATCGGCGCATGAACAGTTGTCGCAAGTTGCTGACATGCCAGTGGATTTCTACAAGGCGAATCGTCGAAAGAGGAAGTTAACCACAGAGGCACAGAGACACAAAGAAGACAAGCAAGAGAAGGCGAATCCGCATCATGGGAGGGCGAGGCTCCGACCGAGCCGCCACGTCGCTGCGTCTGGCCA
>JANXOO010000150.1 GCA_025353525.1 Schlesneria sp.
CTAGAAGCTGGAGTTTTCTGCCCTCGATGCGAGCGGAGATCGCTCGATAATTCATTTTGCGAACACTGTCAGTTTGAGTTGCCCCAATCGATTGCAGTCACTTCGAAGTCAGCATCATTTGTGGTGCCTGATTCGATTTGGAACCTTGAATCACTCAACGTCTGCTGGCCCGTTGATCCGTGCCCATACTTCGTGGTGAAATTCGCGAACGCGAGTTTCCGCGTCAGAGCAATCAACCCCGAATTGTGGCCAGAACTTGAGGGCGATGTTCAAGTTCGTCAGTCGGTCGTACTTCGCGCATTACCTCCAATAAGCATACTTGAAGTAAGGAATGGCTGTCTCGTATTCGCCGAGACTTGGCAAGTTCCAGACGTTGGTTTGGCGAATTCGCAAGTGCAGATCCTGGAAGACCTTGTTTTCGACACAATGCGAGATTGCCGCAGGCTCAGTACCGCTATGACGGAACTTCATTCTTCGGGGCATGTCTGGCTCGAATTCGATCCAGAAGCCATAGAGGTCAATGTTGAACAAATAAGGATCACAAACCTCGATTGGAGGCTGTTCCCATACGGACATTGCCCCAAGCGGCTTGCCCGAATTTCGCCGAAATACTCGCCCCCCGAAGTTTGTCAATTTCGCGATGAGTTAATTGGACCTCGAACCGACGTCTTTCATCTCGCCTTGTTCGCCTACTACCGTCTTGCTGGTTTGGATACAGATGGGATCGCCGGTGGTGGTTTGGAGTCGTTCGGATTTGAGGTCCCTCCGCTACGAGTCTTTCGGCCCGATCTCCCCGTCGGTATTTGGCCGGTCCTTCATCGTGCGCTATCGATCAATTCCAACGATCGACCAGCATCGACGGGCGAACTCATTCAACAGCTCGAAAAGGGAATCGAACGGTCAATGGTTCGCCGACTGCCTACTCGACAACTCAACGAACGAATTCAGCCAGAGCCATCAGGATGGCGGCGATTGGTGCGTCGTTTCACAAGGGAACCAACATTGGAAATGTCAAGCGAACTGCGACGACCAGTCACGGTTGATGTAGGCTCGCAGACCATTGCCGGTCGTACCAAATCGGCCCTCGGAGCGATCAACCAGGATTGCGTGGTAGTGCAGCAAGAATCGGTGCGCGATCGCAAGATCCATTTGATGATTGTGGCTGATGGAGTTACCCATGCCCGCGTGGGAACCGGTGATCGAGCGAGTGGCCTAGCGTGCGAGGTGCTCGTCGCCTCGATACGACAGCAGATTCTATCGTCTTCGACGGAATCGCAGCCCGCGTGGCCGAGCATTCTCGATCACGCCTGCCGGTCAGCGAGCGAGGCCATTGTGACGGATGCGCTTGCGATTCCCAATCGTCCTACGAGAATCAGCGACAATGATTTGATGAGTACTACTGCCCTCATCGGCGTACTCGACGGCAACGATCTTTATTTGGCGAATGTCGGAGATAGTCGCGCCTATCTGGTCGCAAACGGTATCGTTGAACAACTGACTGTAGACGGTGATGTTGCTTCCTCTCAACTTGTACAGGGAACTCCTCCGGAACAAGTTCAGGAACTCGGAACGGCCGGCAAGGCCCTGCGATTCTGTCTGGGTGCCTGCTGCGAGATCGGAGGTGGACAGCTTGCTGCTGAATGTGAACGCGCACGACCACAGATCGGCCGTTGGCAAGTCCGACTGGGTGATTTGTTCGTTTTATGTTCGGACGGGCTTGTGGAAGAGCATGTCTTTTTGGAGCCGGAGGATTTGGTTCGGATCGTCGATGAAACCCCCGCCTGTACGTCCCAGGAACTGGCTGAACGATTAGTCGACGCGGCGAATGATCTGCAACGACTCCCCTCCGAAGCGGAGCCGAATGGCTATGGAGATAACATTACCTGTATCGTGTTGCGGATAGTTGAAGAACTACCCTCGCACAACAAACCGTCGCGAAAGGGCTGAACGTGGCTGAAGAGTTTCTATTAGAGTGCAGACTGGACCAGCCCGCCGTGCTAACGGGCCGCTCGGCCGATGTGTACAGCCTCGTCACGATTCGGCCGAATGGAGCGCGACTTGGATCGCTGCTGGAATCGGGACAAGGGGCGAGTCTACCCGCACATTTGATTGTCGTGGTCGATGTCAGTGGCTCAATGCATACGTTGATCGAACCAGATCCGAACGCGCGGGTCGTGGGCACGACGACCGT
>JANXOO010001306.1 GCA_025353525.1 Schlesneria sp.
AAAGAAACTTTACGAACGAGCGACCGATCCGGATTTGTTCCCGCCCGAAAACATGCTCGTCAAAAGAATCAGTGTTGTGTCGCTGGGACGATTGAAAGCCGTTGAATATGCCAAGGAACTTCGCCGCCTCGCGTCGAATGACCCTTTTGGTCAAGCGATTCGTTGGGCGGTCAGGGAAATCACCGGTGAAATCTTGCCCGATCCTGTTCCACACCTTATCGGTCCGGGATCGTGGTTCCTCGAACCACTCGATGACGCCGAATCACCCGCCCGGCCCTGAATCACCAGCCAGACGCGATTCCGTCCAGATCAACTGTCGCAATGATCATTTTGTGACCTTTTCAGTTTCGTTCCAGATCGAAACAAACCATAACAGTGCGGCGCGACGTTGACCGATCCCCGAGAAATGACGGCGTGAATTGGCATCACCGCGATTCTCACCCGAAAGCAAATCCGTGTCGGGACCCGGTGCAAAGTGAGGCCGCTTCCACAATTGCCGGATGCCCTGACGGATGCGATCTTCTCCCACAGGGTCGTTGTAGACCGTGGGGTGCAGTGTCGATTCGGCGAGCAACCATGTTGGTTCAAACTGCCATGCCCGAGCTGCTGCTTCGCGAATGCCAATCATGTTTTTTACGTACGCTTCAGTGGATGTTTTTTCGAGGACATCGGACTCACCCTGCTGCCACAAGACCGCGCGAAACGGGCCTGCGTCATTCCCGGCCGCGACAAGTCGCTTGTGCAGATCTCCCTCGGGCTTCCATTGCCCGGTTGATGTCGCCCCAACACTCACATTGACAAATCCGACCGGTACTCGAAGCATCGGGACGAGCATGTCACCCAATGCTGGCCAAATCGTTCCTCCATCGCCCGCGTGAGGCTGTGGATCGTTGGCGACAGCCCACGTTTTCTTCTGCCAATCGAACGCCACGACGCGCTGTTGCGGTTCGGCGACGGGCAGGATGTCGTCGTTGTAACCACCTGCGTATGACTGGCCCGCCACAACAAAAACGTCACCAACTCCGAACGGCTCGACCGACCCTTCTGCAATCGGCGTGTCGTTCCTGAGACAACGAACTTCCAGCCGGTACCAGCCCCCGGCTGTGACCTCTGCCGGAGCTCGAAATTCCTTTCCGGCCAATTCGACATTTAACGCATGCCAGTCCGAAGTGCGTCCGAATGCCTGTTTCAGGGTCATGATGCGAAATTCCCATTGCCCGGCAATCCCGTTGTTGACCGTCCCCCGGACATCGACATCGGCATACCCCAGTTCCGGGCCACCGATGTTATGCTCGTGCGATCGCCCCGGCTCGAACCCTTCACGTTGTACAACCTGATACGGAAGCGGACTGGTCAAAACAAGTTTGACGACGTCATCGGCCTTGACCGGCGAGATCGCGAACACAATCGCGGTCAGCATCAGAAGTAAAGCATATTTGAGCATGCACGGGTTCCCGTTAATGGAATTTCAAAATTTCGTTTTCGGTCGCCTATTTCCAGAACGAACGGTCCAGCGTTCGGTAGTTGATCGCTTCGCTCAGGTGCATTGCCGTGATATTGTCGCTCGCTTCGAGATCGGCAATCGTGCGTCCGATTCGCAGGATCTTGTCGTGAGCTCGCGCCGACAGTCCCATTTCGTCCATGGCGTTTTTGAGCAGCAATTCTGCGTCCGATTCCAGCTTGCAAAAGGTGCGAATCTGCGATGGCAGCATTCGGCCATTCAGCCTGAGCGAACCTTTGCCAAAACGCCGCTGCTGAATCTCTCGCGCAGCGACGACTTGCGCCTTCATTGTTTCGCTGTTCGTTCCGGACGATTGGTTCGACAATTCGCGAAACGGAACCGGCGGGACTTCGATGTGAATATCGAGTCGATCAAGGAGCGGTCCGCTGATCCTGGACATGTAACGCTCAATCTGAATCGGGTTACAATGACACTGTCTGCGGGGATCGCCGTAGTAGCCACAGGGACAGGGGTTCATTGCGGCGACCAGCATCAGATTGGCCGGAAACGTCAGACTACCCATTGCACGGCTGATCGTGACGCATCCGTCTTCAAGCGGCTGCCGCAAGACTTCCAGAGTGCGCCTGTTGTATTCCGGCAACTCATCAAGAAACAAAACACCGTTGTGCGCCAGGCTGATTTCACCGGGTGTTGGAATGCTTCCGCCTCCCACCAGACCGGCTTCGCTGATCGTATGGTGTGGTGCCCGAAATGGTCGCTGCAGCAATAACGGTTGCCCCGGCTGCAAGCGTCCGACAGCACTGTAAATACGAGTCGTCTGAAGACTTTCTTCCGGAGCCAGCTCGGGAAGGATCGTCCCCATTCGCGATGCCAGCAACGTCTTCCCGGTCCCGGGACTGCCAAGCATCAACAGGTGATGGGCCCCTGCAGCAGCAACGGTCACGGCTCGCTTTGCCGATTCCTGGCCTCGCACATCGGCATAGTCAATGCCATAGCGACCGAAGTTGGCAACGGCGTCAGACCAACTGAAAGGTTGAGGCGGAATATCCAGTTGGCCACTAAAAAAGCCGACCGCTTCAGTGAGCGATGCGACCGGGATCACGTCAATCCCTTCGACGACGGCCGCTTCCTGAGCGTTTGCCGCAGGCACTACAAACCCCTTCAGTCCTTGCTGCTTGGCCGAAAGTGCCATCGATAAGGCACCTTTGGCAGCACGGATGGAACCGTCAAGCGCCAGTTCCCCGATGGCTGCATATTTGTCGAGAATATCCGATGCCAGTTGTGAACTTGCCGCGAGCATTCCAAGTGCAATAGGCAAATCGAACGACGCGGCTTCTTTCGGCAGATCAGCCGGAGAAAGATTGATGACGACGCGGTCGAGCGGCCTGACGTAGCCACCATTCACCAAAGCCCGTTCGATCCGATGAGTACTCTCGCGAACTGCCGCCTCTGCCAAACCGACAAGAATTGTCTTGGGGATCGCACCGGGCGAGATATCAACTTCCACGTCGACGGGCAGTGCATCAATTCCCAATAACGAATAGGTCGTCAATTTGGCGAGCATCGTCGAGGGGCACTCCGTCCATCGGGAACATCAATGTTTCACCCGACAGGTTTGATCTTGCTTTTGGTGTTTGAAGCATCCAGACATTATCCCGTTTTGAGCGAGATCTGACGCAGGCGGGAATTGTGTCACATCGAACGTTCGGTGTCAGCCCGAGCGGCGCAAGTTTCCGAAGTTTTTCCTCGACATTCCGAATGGACAATTCGGTCTTTCGCGTGAAATTCATTCGCGAATCGGATGTCGCATGGCTTCGATCGCCAGTGACATCAGCGTCACGGTAACTCCGACAACAAAGCACGACAAGGCCGCTGTAATTGGGCCCCACCAGATCATGACCGCGACAAGTGTCGCAAACGCACATGGGGCCGCAACGAAGAACAGTACATTTTCCGTTGCAGCACTCAACAGAAACACAAGGATGGCAAGGCAAAGCCAGCAGGCTGCCATCAATGGGGGGATCCAGACAAGATCCGGAGTGAAACGATCGCGTGCCGTCTGGATCGCGACCAGTCCTGTGCCAATGACAAGTCCGCCCAACGTCGCGAATATCGCGAATTTCCGGGAGGCGCGACGATGTTCCTCCGCTTCCCGTTCCCTGTCTTTCGTTGCAGCAGCGGCCCGGGC
>JANXOO010001310.1 GCA_025353525.1 Schlesneria sp.
CTTCCGGCTTTTACCGGCGCTTTCCCTGTCCCCGTTCTTCGCCCCCTCGACGGGCGATCGGCCAGGCTCACAGCATCGTCGGCTACGAGTCAATTCAGGTGCGGCAATACCAGTTGCGTGCGGATCTTGTATCCGGCTTCATTCGGATGCAATTTGTCGTCGACATGTAAATCGGCGCGTGGCATTCCGTCGGGGCCGAGCATCGCGTCGAACAGGTCGATGAAACCCAGGTTCGGGCCGCTCGAACAGTACTCTTTAATGAGCCGGTTTGCTTCCTTTTGTTTTTCAGCCTGCGACCAGCGAGCCGGACTGGCGTTGATTCCGAAGAAGATAATCCGGGTTTCCGGCAGGCTGGCTCGAACTTTGGTCACGTACGCCTTGAAGTCTTCCAGGACCTGTTCGGGCGAGTGGCCGTTGTTGATGTCGTTAGCACCGGCATGCAGGATAATCAACTTTGGCTTGTAAGGAATCACAATCCGGTCGGCGAAAAAGACGTTATCCGAGAGCATCGAACCACCGAATCCACGATTAAAAACAGTATGCTTCGGAAAATCTTGCGCAAGCGATGACCACAGCCGGATACTCGTGCACCTGCAAAAAGGATCGACTGCGACGGAGGGGGCGAGTTTTTGTCGGCTTCTTCAAACGCAAGGATTTCGTTGTCAAATTTGTATGGTCCGTCGTTTTTTCTCCACAGCCATCGCAACGAATCCGGAAGAATTACGCCACCATGGTTTCCGTTATGAGCTCCGTGTCCCCAGTCCGTCTTCAAGTCGTATTTTGCGAACTGCAATGACGACTCCATTTCAAGATTTGCCAGCCACCAGTTGCCGTGTTGATTGTTCAGGTCATGATCGCCGTCCTGAAGGAAAACGCGAATCGGCTTGCGAGTCGTTTTGCGGATTTTTGCCTGATAATCATGGCCGCCTTTGATATTCGTAAAACTTCCGATGTGACTGAGGACTTTTCGAAACGCATCGGGTCGTTCCCAGGCAACGGTCCATGCACAGATACCGCCCGACGAGGCTCCGCAAATGGCGCGTTGCCCCGGATCTTTCGTCAGGTTGTGAGTCTTTCCCACTTCGGGAAGGATCTCGTCCAGAATCAGTTTCGAGTACTGATCGCTCAATGTGTCGTATTCAACGCTGCGGTTGTTCGCTTCCCAACGAACTTTCGGTAGTGATTCTCCACGATGACCGGGGTCGATAAAAATACCGATGATTGGAGGCAGCTCTTGCTTGTGAATCAGGTTGTCAAATACGACGGGCACCCTGAATTCGCCGGTCTTGTTGACATACGCATGTCCGTCTTGAAAAACCATCACGGCAGTCGGCCTGGTTGCATCGTACGTGGCTGGAACATAGACGTAGTAGTCGCGAACGGTTCCGTCAAAGATTTTGCTCGTCCACGAATGCCGGGTCACCGTTCCTTCCGGAACGCCTGCAACCGGGTTTGAATCCGGCCCGTGTTCGTATTTCTGCGGTTCGGCAGGACGTTCAGTTTGTGCGAATAACGGCGTAACACATGCAATGAGTATTGCCAGGGCAAATGAAGTACGACGCATGACAGAGTCTCCGATCAGGGGAATAAATCATTTTGCAGGCCGGGATGCTACCCAGCGATTGAACATTTCGACATCGCACCGAAGAAATTCAAGTGTCTGAAAAGGTGCGTCCAGTTCGCTGACGACAAGTTTTGAAAACCCGTGGGCGGCCAGTCTCGTCATTACTTCGGTGACCAACTCTTCGTGAAAATGACTCGGGCAATGCTCATCCTTACCCGGGTGATATCCCGGCAGATGGACATGATGAAGCTTCCCGGCATGGCGACCCAAAAACAGTTCGACGCGATCGAGCAGTGTTTTCAGCGGCGCGTCGTGAAGGGTGAACTTCCATAGATGTTCAACATCCAGCGTCAATCCAGGACTCTGCTCGGCCCATCGCTCGAAACCATCCGGATCGAGAATGTGATTTTCGATTGCCAGATCCAGATCAGGAGCGAGCGCGAGCAAC
>JANXOO010001315.1 GCA_025353525.1 Schlesneria sp.
TGCTGAAGCTGAAGGAATCGCCGCTCACCGATGCCCAGCTCGCGGCGATTTCCTCGGGAAACGCGCGCGCATTCCTCGCCAGCCGCTGAGGGTTCTCGAATCCCGCCATGACTTCAGTGCCCTCACGATCCGCCGCCTGCCGCTGCATCCATCACAGCGCGGCTTGCCGGAAGGGCGGGAAGTGGGGGCAGGATTTTTACAGATGCGGCTGGCGTAGCCGTTTTTGCTTCTGGCGGTGACTGTTTCGATCGCCTTTTTTTTGGATCTGTCGTTTTCGAGGTCGCGTTCCCGGAATTGTCTGGCGATGATGGCCCGTCGCGGTTTTCTGTGGTTGCGTTGTCGTCGCCACCCAAAAAGACTTCGGACATCAGTTCGCTCAACCGCATCCGGGCCGCTTCGTTGTGGCAGGCGATCAACACCGTTTCATCCTGCTGGACAACGCGTGCGAGTTCTTGCAATGCCTCGCCCTTGGGGCCTCCAAATCGTTCGATTGATTCAATTTTGAGGTGGCAGGTTGGTGAACCACTCTCGGCCAATAGCGGGGCCATCGACACATACGGTTGTCGCGTACAGCGTTCCAGAGTCGAGCTGACGGTGAACAAACCTCGCGGATCAGCCATGCGATCGAGATACCGCTTGCCCTCGTTCACAATCTCGGCCAGATCGAGCAACACGACCCAGGCCCCGTGAGGCAATGAGTCGAGGGCCGATGCGTTCAGGTTAGACAGGGCCGAGGAATCAGCACTCTTTTTTGTTGATTGAACGCCGATTGAAATTTCGCCGGTTTCGACGACATCAGTCGACATGGGAGTAACAATCGAGACGACGATTTCGGAGAGATCTTTGACTTTGCGTTGCGATTCGACATTAAACAGTCGAATCGATTCGATCTCGTCTCCAAACAATTCGATTCGGAAAGGGTCGCTTGTGTCCGGAGAAAAGACATCGACAATCCCGCCATGGATACTGAATTCACCGGGCAACTCGATTGCCGTGACACGCTCGAAACCATGTTCGACCAGCCATTTGGTTAACTCCTGCAGATCGAGTTCGGTCCCCACTGTGAGCGTCTGCGACGCCACCGATCGAGCAGCGCGGCTGGGGACTGGTTGCAGCAGTGCCTGAATTGTCGTCACGACAATCTTCGGGGGTGCATCGGATTCGAAGGCGCGCAGAATCCGCAGCCTGTTTCCGAGGATCGGATCGATAATACTCAGTTCGCGGGGAAGTGCCGACCAGGCGGGAAACGACTGCGTTTCAACTCCGAACGCTGCGGCATCTGCCGCGAATTCGTCGACATCTTTCTCATGAGCCAGAACGACAAGGATGGAGTTCGGAGCCTGTTGGCTAAACGCGACGGCTGCGAGTGTGGCGGACGAACCCCATGCCCCGTCGATCGTGGCATCGTGCCCCTCGCGCAAGCGTGCGAGCACATCATCCATGCCGGGTTGAGCGAGCAATCGCGACGGAAGATCCGTCAGTTGGACAACAACCGAATTTTCCGCAACCACAACCATTAAATTCAACAAACCTCAATCGTGAGCGCAAACACGGGCATCCCGACAAAGCCTGCAAAGGCAATGCAGGGCCAACCGAACCAGATCATTCGGCGGGATTGTAGGAAGGGGGCGACCCAAGAGCGAGCGGTGACGCCAACGAAATCGGATCAATCACCCTATCCCATGAAAATAAGGTGTCCGGGTTGGAGTTCAGGCGTTCGCCTGACATCGTTCCAATCGCGGCCATCGTGACCTCAGACAATCCGGAACGCCCTTTGATTGATCGAAAGGTATTTTACGAAAAAATTCCGAGACTACGACACGCCCGATAGCTCGGTTGCCTTGGCAACACGACCAATTCCAAGAACATACGCCGCAGTACGGAGCGTCACGTTGCTCTGTTGCGAGATCTGCCAGACCGCATCGAACGCGGCATTCATCCGTTGTTCGAGTTTCGCGCGAATCTCGTCCAGCGGCCAATGGACGACCGAACGATTCTGGACCCATTCGAAATAGCTGACCGTCACGCCGCCTGCATTCGCCAGAATATCCGGAACAACCAGGATGCCCCGTTCATGGAAGATTTCGTCCGCTTCGGGGGTTGTCGGGTCGTTTGCCGCTTCAACGACATACTTTGCCTTGACTAGCGGTGCTGTATCCTTCGTCAGTTGCCCGCCCAGGGCTGCCGGGATCAGCAGGTCACATTTCGTAGCGAACAGTTGCTCATTCGTCACAGGTTCCGAACCGGGAAACCCCTGGACTCCGTTGTTGGTTTTCGCATATTCGGTTAATTCGGGGATATCGAGACCTGCGGGGTTCTGACAACCGCCGCGAACATCGGTGATCGCCACGACGATGGCTCCACGCTCGTGAAGGAATTTTGCTGTAAATGAACCGACGTTCCCGAAGCCCTGTAACGCGACCTTTTTTCCTTTAAGCGATTGTCCCAACTGGTGGAAAAGCCGGTCAGCGATGATCACGACGCCGCGACCGGTGGCTTCTTCGCGACCTTCGCAGCCGTGCAGTTCAAGCGGCTTGCCGGTGACGCACGCGGGTTGAAAACCGTGGTACTTCTGGTACTGGTTCATGAACCAGGCCATCACCTGGCCGTTGGTACCCATGTCGGGGGCGGGGATATCAGTGTCAGGGCCAACCATGTCGTGGATCTGATCGACGAATTTGCGAGTCAGTCGTTCGAGTTCCCCTTTGCTCAGACTTCGCGGCTCGACGGCAATTCCACCTTTAGCTCCGCCGTAGGGAAGATCGACCACGGCGGTCTTCCACGTCATCAACTGAGCCAACGTACGAACTTCTTCATCGTCGACCTGCGGGTGGTACCGCAATCCGCCCTTCATCGGACCGCGCGCACTATCGTGCTGAACGCGATACCCGATAAACGTACCGATTTCTCCATTATCCAGCCGGATGGCGAGCTGAACTTTGACATCCCGTTCGGGTGTCAGCATCAATGTCCGGATTCGATCACTGATTTGAAGGTGGTCGGCTGCTGTGTGAAAATAGATGTCGGACTTATTCAGGTTGTTCATGTTAATTC
The DNA here is from genome assembly GCA_025353525.1 of Schlesneria sp. GTDB lineage: Bacteria > Planctomycetota > Planctomycetia > Planctomycetales > Planctomycetaceae > Schlesneria. The sequence goes on from JANXOO010001315.1 coordinate 3,055, forward strand.
CGATATTTCAGTCAGTTTGAATCGAAGAACGGGACAGTTGCAATCGATCGGACGTTCAGAGCAGGTCGTATCTCACGGTTCGCGGGCAGGGCGACCAGAGTCGGATTTTTGGCCACTCGTCCACAAGATTGTGTTGTCGCGTGGCCGGTCGACAGATGTCATCGGTCGGTCTTGTGGTTGCTGGTAGGGGTTCGTCCACGGGCCAGTGACTGTTTCCGACAGTTGATCGGCAACCAGTTCGGCCATGCGACGATGGCCCTCCGTGGACCAGCGCGGTGCATGCTTCAGAAAATTCGATTCTGCCGTGCGGCCTTGAGAAATGGCGCTTGATCCATCAATGAACGGGACTTTGCCTTTACTGACGAAGCTGGCAAGGTCATCAAACGGCGCACGATTCGGAAAACAGGCATCTTGCGCGACGCCCGATGCCATGCGAACTCCCGTTCCCCGACTGCATTTGGCGGAGACTTGCCAGGGTTTTGGCGAGGTGATGACGACCAGTTGGCAATGTGAGTTCCGGCACAACTGAGCTAAATCCCGGATTGGCAGGATCGCCTGAACGAACGCGGCGTTCTTCCGTGGTTGTTCATCGCGCAACCAGGCATATGGATTCGCGTCGACATCGCGACTGACCGACTTTTGACGAGCTGCTTCCTGCTTCCATTCGGTCGACAGCACGTTCAGTCCCATGTCTATCAGCCGGATTTGCTGCCGCCAGACATCGCGCGGACGAGTTTTTTTTGCAGTCGCAAGTTTCGCATGCGGGACCGACTGGGGGACTCCCGCCCGATCACATTTCGCGCGTCGGCGAATCAGTCGGTCGTCGGAAACATCAGACCAGTCGAAGTGCAGCAGCACCAGATCGGGTTGCAGTGCCATCAGGCGTTGTTTGAAGTGCAGGAATTCGGTCAACGGGCAATGCCCGGGGACTCCCGCGTTGATGACTTCGACTTTGGCGTTCGAACGCGTTCGCATGAAATTCTGCAGCAACGAACAAAAGTGGTCAGAATCCGATGTCTCAGGAGCGAAAATCGTTTCATCCCCCAATACGACGATGCGATAGAGATCGGCGGGTTTCGGGACGACCAGTTCGGGACCTCGCAATCCCAGGCTGTTTGTCCGGATATCGACGGACGTATTAGAATCGCGGCATTCGACCGTGGCGGTGGCCATCGGTTTCAGTTCCTGATGGAACGAATACGAAGGAATTGTCAGTTTTGAAGGATCATGACACGTTCCATCCGTCGTTGCACAGACACTGGTTCCCGTTGCTGTTTCGTACAGGCGTACCGCGACCTCGGCTCCACAAACCATCAGGAAAAGTAGTGAAGCGGCACAAAACACGCGACGCGATAAATTCAGCCCTGCAAGGATCATAATCGTGAAAACGCGTTTTCACAGGACGTTACGAATGCTCGAAATGAGTACCAGTAACGGCTCCCGGAACAATTTCGCAATCGTGCGCTGGACAACCCGAAGCACCTGAAAACCGGAGCGGACGTAGGGAACCTCCACCGTTGGTGTAGCGGAATGCTAGTCCGGTATGAAAAACCGGACAAGACGTGTTTTCCGGTTTCGAGAAAACGACTTCTTCTGGCAAGTTCCTGTGCCGTCAGAAGTTGCGGCGCAGCATGCCTCCGTTTGACCGCGAGACGGGTGGCTTGTTACGATATCCAGAGGGAATTGCGCGAACCTTGTCGAGACTTGATTGTCCGAATTGATACTATGAAATACGCTTCATTCCTCCTTCTGAACCTGCCAACTCGCTGAATTGCGAGGTTCAGGGAACGTCTGGTTGCACCGAATGCACAAGTTTACCCTGAGACCTTGCGGTCTCAGGGTTTTTTGTTGTTCGATGGTTCGTTGACGGGAGCCGGTGGCTCCCGATTGCGACCTGTCGATCGCTGTCCGTCAATGTGATCTCTTTCGAGTGAAACGCTCATTATGGCCGACAAAGTCATCATCTTCGATACGACACTTCGCGACGGCGAGCAATCGCCGGGCTGCAGCATGACGACCCCCGAAAAGCTGAAGGTCGCGGAAATGCTGGTCGAGCTTGGGGTCGACGTGATCGAAGCGGGTTTCCCGATCACATCGCCCGGCGACTTTGAAGCCGTACGAGCCGTCGCACAGAAGTTTGGCGATCGCGCGACGATTTGCGGATTGGCTCGCTGTCGCAAAAGCGATATCGAACGTGCCGCCGAAGCATTGCACGGAATTGCCCGACCACGAATCCACGTCTTTCTTGCCACCAGCCCGATTCATCGCCAGTTCAAGCTGAAGATGGCAGAACGTGAGATTGTCAAAGCAGCGGTCGAGCACGTTCAACTTGCCAAATCGTTTTGCGACGATGTCGAGTTTTCGCCGGAAGATGCTGCCCGAACGGAACTCGATTTCCTGACCGAAGTTGTCGAAAAAGCGATCGAAGCGGGAGCGACGACGGTCAATATCCCGGACACGGTCGGGTACGCCACTCCGATGCACTATTTCAAAGTAATCTCGCACCTGAAACAGCACGTTTCGAATATCGATCGCGCGATCATCAGCACTCACTGCCATAACGACCTGGGTCTCGCCGTTGCCAACAGTCTTGCAGCGGTCGAAGCAGGGGCCAGGCAGATCGAATGCACGATCAACGGGTTGGGTGAACGCGCGGGAAATGCGGCGCTGGAAGAAATTGTCATGGCGCTCAAAACGCGTGAGGATTACTTCGGTGTCGTGACCGGGATCAACACGCCAAAATTGTGCTCGGCCAGCCGACTCGTTTCCAGTATCACCGGAATGCTGGTGCAGCGCAACAAGGCGATCGTCGGCCAGAATGCGTTCGCGCATGAAGCGGGCATTCACCAGGACGGAATCCTGAAAGAGCGGACCACTTATGAAATTATGCGGGCCGAAGATGTCGGATTCGTCGGAGTGAACCTGGTTCTGGGCAAACACAGCGGTCGGCATGCGATCCGGTCGCGCACTGTGGAACTCGGCTATCAACTCGACGACGTTCAGGTTGAGAACGTCTATCGTGACTTCATCGCGTTGGCGGACAAAAAGAAAGTTGTCTACGACGCTGACATCGTTGCTTTGATCGACAACCGAATGAACGTTTCGCCCGATCGATGGAAACTCGTCCGGTTTCACATTGCCGCCGGGACCGGAACGATTCCGACCGCGACAGTCGAGTTGTGTGATGAATCGGCCACAGCATCCGTCGTTCCGTCGGATGCTGCCGCTGACGCTCAACCGGTACGACCGACATTGCGAGACGCGGCGATTGGCGACGGCCCGGTCGATGCCGTTTGCAAGGCGATGGAACGGATCATCGGCGTGACCGCTGAACTGAAAGACTATCAGGTGCGAGCGGTTTCAGGGGGAGAAGACGCTCAGGGTGAAGCATCGGTCGAAATCGATTATCTCGGTCGTCGGTATCACGGCAAAGCGGTCAGCACGGACATAATTGAAGCAAGTGCCCTCGCATACCTGAAGGCATTGAACAAAGCGGTGAGCGAACGGCCATCCGCTTGAAACAGGACGGGAAAGCACTATGAAAGATCGCCGCTTCGGTTTTGTACTTGCGATTGGCGCATTCATTGCGGGTGCGTGCATCGTTCGAGTCGCCATCAATCGACCGCAGGACTACGCGGACCAGGTGGCAGCGGCGGCAGTCATGCGTCCGGCACCGGGATTCGAAGCGCTGGATTCTGGCAGTCGCCTTGTGCGATTGGGTGCGTGGCTCGGTCGCCATCGGATCATTGTCGTTTTCTTTGACGGAGAACGCGGGGCCGATCTTGACCCTGATTTGTTGCGGTTGCGTGACCGATTTGCCGAACTTCAAGCGGCGGATGTCAAAGTTGTCGGCGTATCTGCGTCGATCCCGCAGGTCAATCGGGCCGCGATGGAACGGGCAGGGGGTGACTTTCCGTTTCCGCTGGTATCGGATTTCGACCCCCAGTCTCCGGAAGGAACGTTGCGAATACATCGCCACTGGGGGCGTCTCGACTCCGTCGCCGACCGGCCTTTAACGGGCGTGTTTCTGATTGATCGCGCAGGTCAGGTTGCGTACGTCGGCCCGATCCCCAAGCCGTACGACAACGCCGATCGGGTGATGGAAGCGATCGCAAAATAGCGATGCAGCGATCCGGAATCAGAAACCCGATCAGCAATCGACTGATATTTCGTATCAAATACCAGAAGCAGATTCGGCCTTGTTGATTTGACTACCGAACCGGGATCGAGTCGAATCAACGGACCACTTGCTGCCAAAAACGTACGTCACCAGGCATTTGCATTGATGTCGGTGTTCTCGCGTGACATGTGAACACGAGTCACCGGCGACGATGTCATTTGGTGTCTCAAGCCGAACAAGCGGTCATATCGACCATGGAACCAGTCTAAAGGGATATCAAAATGCGTTGTGTGAGTTGCGCCGAAAAGATTTCCGCGAACGATACAGACTGTCCCTTCTGCGGCGAGAGTCAGAAACCCGTTCGAGATCGCGGCAGTCGTTCCGGAAAAAGCCGAAAAAGCAACAACTCAGGCCGGCTGCCATTGGTAGTGATTGGCATGATTTGCATTGGGTTGTTCGTTGTTTGCGGAGGCGTTCTTGGCGCTTTGCTGCTGCCTGCAGTTCAGCAAGCGCGTGAAGCAGCCCGTCGTACCCAGTGCAAGAACAATCTCAAACAGATAGGGCTCGCCCTGCACAACTACAACGACGTTTTTAGTGTGTTCCCGGCAGCCCATTTAAATGACCAGCAAGGGGAACCGCGACTCAGTTGGCGGGTCTCAATCCTGCCGTTCGTTGATCAAGCTCCACTCTATAATCGCTACGACTTCAATGTCGCATGGGATAGCCCGGCAAATTCGGTGTTACTCAATCCGATGCCACGAGTCTACGCCTGCCCGTCGCACCCGGCAGTTGCAGGCTCGATTTCCAATTACGCGACGATTACCGGGGATCACACCGTTTTGGGCGACGGGAAATGCGTCAGTATCTCGGAAATTCGCGACGGTACTTCGAACACGCTGATGGTTGTCGAGGCGTGTCAGCTTAATTTCCCCTGGATGAAGCCAGAGGATATCGATGCAAAAACAGCGTTTAAGGCCGGAAGTCCCGGCGGAGTCATCAGCAGTCACGTTGGTGGTGCCCACATTTTGTTGGCGGATGGCTCCGTTCGATTTCTGTCAATCAATGTTGACCCAAGGACTTTTCAGGCATTGATTACCCGGGATGGCGGCGAAAACATCGGCAACTTCTAGTGCTTCGGAACGGAAACAGTATTGAGGGATCGGGAGTCGCCGCAGATCCGTAACATGCATTGGAATAGTGGGTTCCTGCGGGTCCGTTTCTGAAATCGGCACAATCTGTCGACATTTCTCCGGACGGTCTTGACCGAATTTTGAGATTCTCCTAAAAACCCGCCCGCTTCGACCCGCAAGTGACTCGCAACGAGCAATTGCTGCCGAAGCCTCCCTTCGCTTTCACGTCTCCAGATTCAATTCACCTCTTTCTGACCACGTCTTCAGGTAGGAAGGTTTCCATGCCTCGATCATCGTTCGGGCCAGCCTCATTGTTGAGCGCCCTCGCTGTCCTCGGTTTCTGCAGTACCGCATCCGCACAATGGATGTCCAATTCGTCAGGCAGCAGTTGCGGCTGCAACGCTCCGTCGTATATGGGGCCGCCCCCCATCATGCGGCAGACGGCAGCCTTCTTCGGTGCCGCTCCGATGTCGACGGCATCGTACGCCTACAACGACGGAGTTCAGTGCGGGCAACCGGTTGCCTGTCGCATCGAACAACCTGTTCAACAGATGCAAGTTGTTCACATTCCGGCCGCTCCCGTGATCGAGACGGTCGCCGTGCAACCGATGCAACCTGTCCACCAGGCAGTGATGCAGGACGTGCGCGTCGTCGAATACAAGCCGGTCAAACAAACGGTCTCAAGACCCGTGATGAGGACCGAGTACGTCGATCAGATGGTGACCGAAATGCGGCCTGTCAGCGAGCTGAAAACGCAGCAGGTGGCGACGGTCGATTATCAGACCGTCACGGAATACAAGACCGTACAAAAGCAGGTCGGCTACTGGGCGACGAAGAATTGTCCGACGGGCCGCGTTCCATCGTGGCAGTACGACAATCGGCCAAATGCCCTGGGTGCAATCAATCGTGCCAGTTATGACGCGAGAAATGCCTTCACACCGCAGTACAAGGAACAGCGACAGTTTATTCCTCAAACGATGACGTGTACCGTCCCGTGTTCGCGGAAGGTGGCCGTTCCCGGCATGAAACAAGTGACGTACAAGGTGACCAGAACCGTTCCGACCCAGGTGTCTCGCAAAGTGGCCGTGAACAAGATGTCGTATGAGACCGCTGAAGTCACGGTGATGCGACCAGTGCAGACTGTCAAGACGATGCAGGTCGGGACTCGTATCTCGTATGTTCCTGCCGGGACAACCGTGGGAACCGGAGGAGCTCCGGCAACCGCACTCTCACCGACCGCCGATCCGAACGCGTCCCAGAAGATGGCTCCACGATCCGCTAATCGTAGCGACATGGATGCCGACAATTTTGATCGCAAGAAAGATGGTGCTTCGCTGGAGACGGCCGACCCCTATGGTCAGCAGTTGGGCGAAAACACAACATCCGCCAGAAAATTTACGACTCCTTCCGTTGTCCGTGTCAGTCAGTGGGTCGCCCGGACCCCGGCCTCGTCAGTTCCACAACCAGGTGGCAAGTCCACGGCGATTTCTGTCGCCGACACCACCCGGTAAATCTCTGCCAGTTTGTCACATCGCCGATTTCAAGGTTCCCCCACGCGGTGCCGGTTTCATACCGGCACCCTTTTTCATTCTTTGGGTGAATTTTTGGAAGGGGCTGAATCGGGAATGGGACTGATGAGACCAATGGGACTCACAGGAGGTTGGTTTTTGTTCGTTTCCTGAAAATATTTGGCCGTTCCGTTATGATCGGGCCGGCGGCGGTCGCCGGTCGTCCCCGGTACTTACGCAGCCTGCCTGGCAATTTCGTTTTCGTGGAAATCATCCCATGTTTCGATCAGTATTGTCGATTCGCATGTTTTGCGGACTGATCTTTGGTGCGTTTTTACTGAGCGATATTTCGTTCCCGGTCAGATCTGTTGAAGCGGCTGACGCGGCGTCGGACGATATCGACTATCCGTTGGGGATTGTGAATGTTGCCAGCTTGCAACGCATTCGCGACGCTGCGGCGGCGATGTTCGAATCGATTGATCGTAAGGATATGACCGAGATCGTCGATCAATGGACGATCGATACTCTGAAAGAAACCAAAGGAATCGATCGAAACCGGCCGGTTGGCGCGATGATCTACCTCAACACTCAGGAATTCATCCGACCGATGGCGATTTCGTATATTCCGGTCAGCAATCTGGACGAGGCACTTCAAACGCTGGCTTATGATGTCGGAACGATCCGTCCCGTGGAGGGAAACGCAGCTCGACGCGACATCGATTACGATCAATTCAAACTGAGAACACTCTATCGCGACCATTACCTGTTTCTCGTCGGTCCCGATGGCAGTGACGCGGATCTTGATCGCAATTTTCCCGATCCTGAAAAACTGACCGGGCGATTGACGACACAGTACGACTTTGGACTGTCGTTGATCATGAAGGGGATCCCGCCAGGGATGCGAATCCTGTTAATGCAAGCGGTGAAGACCCAGGCAACCGCCGATCTCCAACAGCGGGACGACGAACCCGAATCGGTCTATCGACTGCGCCGGGCGAACGGTGAATATTGGATCGATCTGTTCGAAAAGATCGTGAATCAGGGGCAGGAAATTACACTCGGCACCCGAATGGATGCCGAACGAAAAACGTCGTTCGTCGACCTGGAAATTGTCGGTACGAGCGACAGCAAGCTGGCGAAGTTTTTTCAGAATATGGCCGGGAAACGATCCTGGTTTGGCAATCTGTTGTCGATCCCCTCGACGTTTGCGATGTCCGTTTCGTGGGCACTGGATGAAAAACAGCGTAAACCTTTCATTACTTATTTTGAAGCAGCTCAAAGGGATCTCGAGAAGGCCGAGACCACTGGCGGGGGGGGCGACAATAACCTGGCCGGACTGGCAGAGATCGTCAAACCATTGTTCAAGACGTTCATCGCCACCGCCGACACAGGACATCTCGACGCGTTCGCGCAGATTAACGGAACCGAACGCGAGAAATTTGTGATGCTTGCCGGAATCAAACTCGCAGCGTCTCGTAACTTGCCATCGCAATTCACAGAACTGCTGAACTTCGTCAAAAAACTCCCCAACGGCAATGAAGTGATCGAGAAGCTTGAACTCGAAGTCGACGCCATCGACGGGTTCCCCGTCCACCGGATTCCAATCAATCCTCCCGACGACGGTGGCCAGCGGATGTTCGGAAAAGAGGCGCAGCTCTATCTCTATTCCGGTCCGCAGGCCATATGGGTCGCGTTCGGTGGTGAAACGGCGCTCGAAACACTCAGGCAATCGATTGACACGGTCGCGCTGCCACAAAATCCGCAGCAGGGGCGAAATCGAGTCCCGTTTCAGTTCACAACGCACGCAAAGAACTGGCTTTCAGTCGCGAATACCGAAAGACCGGAAGGTGCCATTTTCGCTGATCGGGCGAATGCTTCCTTTGAATCGGATAACGATACGATGAAGCTGGAAATCCGTCCGACAGAGACGGGGCTCAGGCTGCGTTCCGAGTTCGAGAGCGGATTTATCATGCTGATGGGGCGAATTATCTCGGAAACAATCGACGAACGAATGTTGAAACCTGAAGAGCCGAATCCGGACCAACCGATGCCCGGTGAAGCAAAGTGAGAGCGAGAAGAGTCGCGATTTCAAATAACCTCTTTTACGTAGGCGAGCGCTTCGTATGACGACCGAAACTGCTGTTTCAGCTGATATCTGCCTCGTACGTTATGGTGCCGTACCGGAAGTGGCCCGATTCTCTCACGAAGGACCGGACGTTCCCTTACGCGGAACCAGTGTCGTCGTTGAAACTGATCGGGGAATTCAATTGGGGACGGTGCTTGAACGGCTAAAGCCAGGCTTCGATCCGCACAAAGACACAGAAACCGAATTCAAACTCGTTCGAGCGGCCACCGATGCGGATATCGAGTCGGCCAGAAGACTTCTACGCGACTGTGAAGAGGCCTTTCCTCAGTGGTGTGCCCGGATTACCCAATGGGGATTGAATCTTGAACTCGTTGATCTGGAATGGACGCTCGATCAACAGAAGTTGATCCTGTACGTTTTGTGTGATCGTGGACCTGATTCGACCAAACTGGCTTTGCAAGCCGCCGCGACCGGTCTGGGGATCATCGAAGTCCAGCCGGTGTCAGCGACCGGACTGGTGACAATCCCCCAGTCATCGTGCGGAAGCGGCGGTGGTGGTGGCTGCGGTTGTGAACACTGATTTGAAAATGCGATTTGAAAACTGATAAACGTTTGTGAAGTCGTAAGTCGACAGACAAACGACGAACAGGAACCGTTCGACTAAGGTTGTATAGAAAGTCGCCACACAGTTTTCATCCTTCCCATAAGTCTCATCCGTCGCATCGGTCCCATTCTTGAAGCCCGAGGCAAGTTGCATGAACGTTTCAATAACCCGAAACTTCCTTCAAACGCGCACGACCAATGCGTGTCTCGTGATCGTTTTGCTGCTGACAGGTTCAAAGGGCTTTTGTGCCGAACATCCCGAGGGTCTAAAGCCAATCGGAGGTCGTTGGTTCGTCAAAGAGGGGCCAAAACCTGTCTATTACTTCCACGATGCGGATCGGTTTGTCGACCTGTTTTCGTATCACACGAAGGATTCGAACAAAGACGGCATCGATAACGTGATTCTCAGTCACGATTCGAAATTCCTGATCGTGAAGAGTCAGGGGTATCCCAATCATCCGACGGCACTTTTCCCGAACAGTGGCAACCCGAATACGATCCGCCTGCAGGACTTTACGTTTAAATTATCGCTGGAACCGGCCCTCGCGAAAGAATTCACGCGAGTCCCGATGGGACCGATCGGTATGGCGCTCAACGGGGTCGTCTTCTTCAACCCGTTTGAAGCGGGGGGAATGAACGCCGTCGAAGGGTATGACGAAGTCTGGCTCGATTCATGTTGCGGGCATCCCCAGCAGAGCGGTGTCTACCATTACCACAAGTACCCGAGTTGTGTGAAATCACCTTTTGCGGATAACGGCAAACAGCATTCGCCCGTGATCGGTTTTGCTTTCGACGGATTCCCGATTTATGGACCCTGGGAAGAAGCCGGAAT
>JANXOO010001332.1 GCA_025353525.1 Schlesneria sp.
TCGGCTGGTCGGTCTCGGCCGCGAAGCCCGTATGGTTACCTGCGATGTTGGCGTGACCGTCCCAACTCCGTTCGTTTTCCATCCCGCCGGAATAGATTTGCACAAACCGAACGCCTCGCTCGACCAACCTCCGGGCCGTCAAACACTGTTTGGAAAAGTGAGCGCACTTCGGGTTATCCATTCCGTACATCGACTGCGTCGCTTCTGTTTCGCGAGTCAGGTCAAGTGCTTCCGGAGCGGCCATTTGCATCCGATACGCCAACTCGAACGATTCAATGCGTGCTGCAAGTTCCGATTCCGCAGGATGCCGATTAAGATGTTGCCGATTTAACGAGCTCAACAGATCGAGTTGCGATCGTTGCTGCCCTTCGGTCATCTCGCTCGCCCGCTTCAGGTTCTCGATCGGATCACCTTGCGGCTTAAGTGCCGTTCCCTGAAAAATGCTCGGCAGAAATCCCGCTCCCCAGTTTTGAGCGTGACCTTTGGGGACGCCACGTCCCAGAGTATCGTACATGACAACAAACGCGGGCAGGTTCTGGCTGTCGGACCCCAGTCCGTATGTGACCCACGATCCGACGCAGGGAAACCCTTGTCGAGCCATTCCCGTATTGATCCGGAACAAGGCGGGCGAGTGATTATTGGAATCGGTCCAGCAGGAATAGACGAACGCCATTCGGTCAACGTGTTCGGCCATTTTTGGAAAGATTTCGCTGACCCACGCTCCGCATTCGCCGTGCCTCGCAAATTTGAAGGGCGACTTCATCAACGGACCCGCCTGCCCCGCAAAAAAACCGGTTGTCTGATCAAACCCGGCCAGTTCCTTTCCGTCGCGTTTTTCGAGTTCCGGTTTGTAGTCCCATGTGTCAACCTGCGACGGACCCCCGTTCATAAATAGCCAAATGACAGATTTGGCTTTTCCTGGAAAATGGCCGGAATGCGGTGCCAGGGGATTGAGTGATGGTGCGGTTGCCGCCTGAACAAGGCATCCTTCCCCGGCGAGTAGCCCGGCCAACGCCAATGATCCGAAACCAACTCCGGCACGACTCAGAAAATCACGACGCGAGACAGTCTCTATGAGGGGCGCACTGAAAAATGAATTGATCATTGTAGTCTCATCAGCGACCGCGAGCGTATCCGATTTCTGGCTGGTTTGACCGCGTCAGATTCCGTAGAACTTTGCTGCGTTGTCATGAAAAAGCTTCTTCTGAAACGACGTTGGTCGATCCTTCACAATCAGTTTTAATGCATTCAACCATTGACCAAACGTCGCCCGAAGTGTGCAGACGGGCCAATCCCCTGCGAACATAACGCGATCTTCGCCGAACGTGTCGAGTGTGAAATTGACGTTCGGTGCCAGGTCTTCAGGCTTCCAGTCCTTGTTTGCCGTAACGACGATTCCCGAAACTTTACAGACCGTATTGGGAAGTGCGGCCAGTCCCTTCATCCCCGTTTGCCATTTCGATCGTAATTCCTGATCAGTTGAAGTGACACTCATGTTCCCGCAGTGATCAAGTATAAACCGGGTCCCAGGACATTGCTCGACCAGTTTCACGGCGTCAACGACTTCGCCAGCCCGAACGCAAAGATCGAAGCTCAGCCCCAGTTCGCCCAGCAACCGGAT
>JANXOO010001335.1 GCA_025353525.1 Schlesneria sp.
AGGTCGGCCCTTCCCCAGCTGGTCCGTCGCTTGGTGCATGCGACTTCCCGTGACATTCAGGTCTGCGATTTTCCGGCCCATGAGTCTGTGCAACGGTCCCATTATGACGGAATCGTTGAATCGGCTTCTGGAAATGCTTGGATTCCCTCTGGTCGATCCGTACGGGAACTCAGCATTTCCTCCAAAGGAAAGGGAAAGGCTGATGGCGACTTCGAATCGAGAACAAAAGCTGCGTCTCTTGAAGAGAAAACTGCAACAACATATGTCGCGCTCACATTAAGGCACTGGGAGAATAAACAAGAGTGGCAGTCGGATCAAAACGCAAAAGAAGAGTGGAAAGATGTTCGTGCATATGATGCAGATGATATCGAACAATGGTTAGAGAACGCCCCATCTGTCGAAGCCTGGCTGTCTCGGTTGCTTGGACGCCGCCATGAAGATGTCGAGGATCTCGATGCCCGGTGGGCCACCATTTCAAAGTCGACGACGCACGATTTGACGCCTGACGTGTTTATTGCTTCGCGGGGGTTAGTGGTGGACCAAATTTACGCTTGGCTCAATTTGGAACCGTCTCGATTAGGAATCATGTTTCGATCACCTACAGAGGTGTTAGACTTTTTTTGTGCCGCTGTCATGGCGATGAACGAAACCGACCGAGAAGCGGCACTTGCCAGAAGTATCATCGTAGGCGGAGCATCGGCGTGGAAAGTCTTACGCGATAGCCTGACTCCGTCAGTTCTCATCCTTGATCCGTCGCTCGACATTGCCTCAGAAGAAGTCGTACGTGCGATCAATAACGGTCATCATGTTTTTGTATCCACAGACCCCACAATCTCGTCGGAATCTGATCTAGAACTCAATTTCGCGAGCCAATTCGAGGTCTCTCAGGCACTGGAAGCGTGCGGATATTCGCCTGTTGAAGCAGAGCAAGCATCGCGAGCGGCTGCAGGCAGTTTGGCGATCCTCAAACGCAAGCTTTCCAAATTTCGTAATCGGTACAAACATTTGGCCGCCAGCCAACTTCCATCAGAGGCGATTCAAGCGTGCCTATTACTCGGAGGATGGGAAGAGGCGAATCTAGCCGACAGAGCTGCACTCGAACGATTATCGCAGCTCCCGTACCGGCAACTTGAAAACACGTTTCAGCGATTGGCGACTTGTCCTGACCCCATCCTTCTTCACGCTGCTGGTCGGTGGCGCGTCATCTCGAAGGATGAGGCGTGGGCGGCCCTGCAGAATCGAATTACGCCGACGGCGTTTATCGACTTTGAGACGTTGGCTGTGGAGATTCTTGCGGATGATGACCCGCGATTCGAATTGCCTGATGGCGAGCGACATCTCGCGAATCTTCGTGGTCATTCGCCACAATATTCCTCTACGATCAAACAGCAAGTCGCTCAAACATTGGCATTGCTCGGGACGATCGGCCCGTCGTTGGAAGTCTCTCATTCAATTAGGATTGATCGATCCCTCCACCGGATCGTTGAATCATTATTCCCGTCGCAAATCTCTTGGCATCGTTGGGGCTCGTTGGGGTCAAACCTCACCATGCTGGCGGAAGCAAGTCCGGATGCGTTTCTTACTGCCGTAACGAAGGACTTGCTTGAGAGCGAGCCAGAAGTGGTGCAGCTGCTAGTCCTTAACCAAGCATGCTTTTTTGATGAATTTGGTTTTTCGGACGAAAAAAACCGAAACCCTTCTGCGTTTTCCGGCAATTCATGAGTGTGTACTTACCATGAACCGTTCCTCGCAAAAGGATTTCGAGTGAAGATGATGATCCGCGAACAAAT
>JANXOO010001363.1 GCA_025353525.1 Schlesneria sp.
TCTTGACCGAGGCACAGAACTGGTTGTAACTGGCATCGTTCCACTCGATGCAGGGAACCCAGTTATCGTGCCACAGGTTTTTGACAATCCCGTTGGTGGCTCCCTTTTTCCAGATGGCCATTCCGTCAATTTCGGTTCCCGGCCCGATTTGACACATCCCGATTCGCAACGTGATCGTCAAGCGGGCGTTTTTCGTTGATGAAATGCCCGTCGTATCTAAAAACGAATTGTAATAGGCAGGACCCATAATCGGATGCGATGTCGTTTCTCCGCTGACTTTGTAATCGAGTACGGTTGCGATAGCGCCCATGACTTGCACCTCCTGAAAGCAAATGACGATTTCATGAAATTGTCGAAATCGACAACCCGATTTCAACGACCAGGACTGGCCCGGATTCAAATTGGCCGATTCATAGGACGAGAATCCGGCCGGATCCCGTTCAGCAGCAATAAACGATCAACGGATTATCGTACGTCACCTCAAAACTGTTGCCAGGCATTTGCAGTTCGATCAAAGATTTTCAAAAATCCGGAATTTCGACATGAGTTCGATGAGTTGATTCTCGCTTCCGGTGACCTGAATCGCTTCATCGACTACAGTAGGCCGCGCTGTTATCGCCCGCAGTTCGGGGGATTTGCCCCGGTGTGAATAGAGGAGTCTGCTCGTGCGATCCGTTTTTGACTCGCTGGTTGACACTTTGGACCAGAATTGCAACGTGGTTTCATCTGTCCGTCGTTGTCAAGGAGCACCCAGGGTGCGTTCGTTCCCATTCATCGTTCACAGTACCGGACTGACTGCGATCACTTTGAGCATCATTTGGTCAGCGTCGGCAATTGCCCAGTCGCCAGCAGAACAGCCGACTCCGTTCGAGCCGGATGCTGTCGCGGTGATACGATACGGTCCGGCATCGCGATTTCCGCAGGATGGGTGGATTGTCGTTCACATCGAAGGGGCTCCTTACGAACGAGGCGTTCAGCACGGGCGGCTGCTGGCGCGAGAAATTGTCGATTACTGCAACAAGATTGCGAAAGTGCGCAGTCACCTTGCACCTGATAAAGCGTGGCGCGATCTGCGATTGTTCGTCAACGCGCTGTTCCTGAGGCGATTCGATCCCGAATACCTGCGAGAAATGCAGGGGATTGCCGACGGAGCGGCTGCGGCAGGAGCGAAACTTGATGGCCGTCTCATCGATTTGATCGACATTGTTGTGATCAACGCCGATGTTGAAGTCGCGTATCTGGAATCGGCACTCGAAGGAACGGCAACGGGGATCGATCGGGAAGATTTCGGCGGGCGACACGGTTCACCAACGCGTTCAAATCATCGTGACCGATGCAGTGCATTTATCGCGAACGGCCCCGCCACCACCGGCGGCAAGATCGTTGCCGGACACATCACCATGTCCGAATTGCACGACGTGAAGTACTTTAACGTGTGGCTTGATATTCAACCGTCTTCCGGGCACCGGATGGTTTTCCAGACATTTCCAGGCGGGATTCAAAGCGGACTCGATTATTACGTGACCGAAGCGGGTCTGATTGTTACCGAAACAACGATCGAGCAGACCCGATTCGATCCCCAGGGTGAAATGCTCGCCTCGCGAATTCGACGTGCGGTGCAGTATGCCGATTCGATCGACAAGTGCATCGAAATCCTGACGTCGTCGAGTAACGGTCTTTATACGAACGAGTGGCTGTTCGGCGACATCAAGACCAATGAAATCGCGATGTTCGAGTTGGGGACGCGTTCGACGCGACTGTGGCGCAGCAGCCGCAACGAATGGGTCGCGGGGACGAAGGGATTCTATTGGGGTTGCAACAATGTCAAAGATGTCGGCGTCTTCAAGGAGACGGTTGCCGATTTTGGAGCGAAGCCGCAGAACCTTGTACTGCATCCGCGACTGCGGGACGAAGCGTGGATTAAACTGTTCCACCGCCGTCAGGGATCGATCAACGAGGCATTCGGGTTCGAAGCATTTTCGACGGCACCGATCGTCGGCTTTCCGTCGTGCGATGCCAAGTTCACAACGGCGGAACTCGCGAAAGACCTTAAGTCATGGGCGCTGTTCGGACCGCCACTTGGTCGCACCTGGTTTCCTTCAGAAAGCGATCGTGAAGATCTGCCGTCCATTCAGCCGCTGGTTGCCAACGAATGGACGCTGCTCGATGTCAAAGGAGCCAAACTTCCGGCAGTGAAGTCCGGATCGGCCGGGAAGGGAACCTCTGGCGTGGCGGTCGATCTCGAGATGTTTCCTGCCAAAGAAGAACCGCTGCACGTCGAGTACGAAGCATCACACCCGTTCGCCTGGCGCGGGACATTGCTTCCGAAAACGGATGCAGATATCTGGCTGGCATCGGCATTCGCTGAATTCGAGCATGTCGTTGCCCTGGATCACGCCGTTCTTCGGCACGTCGTCGAGCCCGGCGACGAAGTTAATTCGGCGAAAGTTTCTGAAAAGCGTTCAGGCGATTGCAGCAGTCACGAATCTGACGAAACTGTTTCGTCTTCGTCAGAAGACAACGAAGCACCGTCGCGCGAGGGGCGGAACCTTGTCGATCTGGCACTCTTTCAACACGAATCGAAGTGGCTGACGGCCGTCCGTCGCGTCGGTCGGGATACTCCTTTGGTCGAAACGAAGTCTGATCCCGAGAACGGTGACTGGTATCGACTTGCTGCCGGGAAAGGAGTGATGCTCCTTTCGGCAATCAGGGACGAGATCGGTTCGGAAGCGTTCATCCGCTGTCTGGATCAATTTGGTCGAACTCACGCCGGACGTGAAGTCACGACGGACCAGTTCCGTAGTCACTTGCAGGCGACGGCGGGGTCGTCAGCGGTCAGGATTCTTGATCGCTGGCTGACCGAAGACATGAGCGTTGCATTTGCGTCAAAGAATCCGTGGTTGATCTTCTCGCACGAAGTCGAACCGGAGCGGGTCCTGATCGTATACGGCACTCTGCGGGACAAGGCGGCTCAAAAAGAAGCGGCGCTCCACCTGCAAACGGAAGTCGTTCGTCGTTTTGCGAATCTTCTTCCGCCGATCAAATCCGATCTTGAAGTCCGTGATGATGAACTCGATTCCCACTATTTGTTACTGGTGGGGCATGCGTTCACGAATCGGATCAGCGGACTGGTTCAGGAGAAATCATCGTCGTTTCCGGTGCGGTTCGGGCGTCAGTCGCTGACAATCGCCGACGAGACGTACGCTCATCCAGAGACGTGGGTGATTGCTGCAGGCGAGAATCCGTTCAATCGCCGTTATTCTGCCGTCGTATTTGCGGGACTCGGTGCAGCGTCGACGTGGCGCTCGGTCAGAAATCTGCTGGATCCGAAGGAACCCGGTCCTCAAATCATTCTGAATGTCACCGGGAAACGGCCGCGAATGTTTCGTGCGTCGGGCAAGGCGGGTACGTCCGTCTCGCAGTAGATCGCTGCAGGGTGACGAGGGCAGGTTGAGTGGTTCTTCGTTACGACGTTGTTCGTATCCATGACGTGGCATTACGTCAGATTGATCAAACAAATGCGTTGCCTGATGAACCGTGAATGGATCAGGCTCGTCGATCTGGCATTCGGACTGGTGACATGACCATCCCCTGATTGAACGGCCGGTCGTTCCCGTAAACTTGTTGCAACCGACACAAGTCGAACTTCGTGTCGATTTTGCCCGCGAGGCATTTTGATCGCGATCCGTGCCCGGTATCAATCCCGGGTACTTGATATTCTCGTTCCATTGATGGCATTGCGTCGAAACCAGATACGAGACTACAGGAGCGTAGTCGCCGCTCAATCACGCGAGATGGACACGGATTGTCATGAAAATTCACCGGGCGGGAATTGTGCTGACGTTGGCACTTTCGATAGTGCCCGGCTGCCATTCGACATCTGTCGTCCACCGTGCATCGAAGCCGTTAGCGAATGACTCATCATTGTCTGCTGTCGTGAGCAGACGTTCTCCCAAATCGGCGACAACACCCGATGCGGCGGAATCTGCCGATCGTCCTTCAGGCGAAGTTCAACAGGTGTCCCTGAAAACGGCTGACGCGATGCCAGCGACATCGAAGCCGGCTGCAACGCGTCTTTCAATCCAGGCGGCGATCGAAACAGCACTCGCGCAGAACCCCGATCTGGTCGCGCTGCGTCAGGCGGAAGGGGTTGGTACGGCAACATTGGGGGTGGCTCAGACATATCCCTTTAATCCGTTCGTTCAGGTTCAGGCGACGCCTTACCAGGACGCTCAAAACGCGGGGCCTGGAACGACGTATCACTATGTGCTGTTGATGCAGCAAATCCAGCTCGGGCATCAGCAACTGCATCGCGAGGAAGCTGCCTGTGCCGCATTGAACGGGATCCGCTGGAATGTGCTGCAAGCGGAATTGCTGAATGTGGCCCAGACCGAACGATTGTATTTCGCGGCCGCTTACCAGCGGGGTCTGCGTCACCTGGCCGACATCAACGAGTCCAACAATCTTGAGTTGCTTGCGATTCTTGAACGTCAATTCGCCGACGGTGCTGCGACCGCGGCAGACGTAGCAATCGTGCGACTTGATCGCCGATCAACACGTCAGCAGAAGCGGCTGGCCGAAGCCAACCTGCAAACCTCGCTCCTGGACTTGAAGAGGCACCTCGGCCTGCCGTCCGACGTGACGTTCGACCTCGACGAAGACATCATGTACTGGAAATGGCAAACAGCCGATTCCACATTGCTGTCGTCGCTTTCGGCGAGTCGTCCTGATGTGATGGCATCGCGAGCGGATGCGGATGCGGCTCGTGCCAATGTGAATTTCGCCGATGCTTCGCGGATTCCCGATTTGCAGGTTGGTCCGTACTACCAGCGGAATGACTCCGGGACAACGTTCGTCGGATTCAGGGCTCAGATGGACATTCCTGTGATCAACAATGGCCTTCCGTTGTTGCGACAACGTGAGGCGGAGTTGACTCAACGTGCAATGACGGCACAGCAATTATCGCAGCGAGCTCGGCTGGAAGCGGAAGCTGCGGCTGATCGCTACGAACGCGCGCGGCAACTGGTGCAACAACCGGACGATACTTCGCATGCGGACACTGCGATTGAATTACAGAGACTGGAGGAGGAATTCAGAAAGGGTGAAGTCGACATTTTGCGAGTTTTACAGGCACGTAACAGCCTGCTTCAAAATCGCCGAGCCGACCTCGATGCACTGAACGAATTGCTGCAAGCGGCCGTCGCCGTGACAGCTTCGTCCGGATGTCCGCTCGAATCACTCACCTCGGACCGGGAGCCTCATCAAACGAACTCGACTGAAGCCATGGGCGAATGAGGAAGCGGACAGGAATGTATGAAGTCGAAGACGACTAAAGGTTTCCTGCCCTTCGCAAATTGTTAAAAGGGCTTTGGGCAGAAAACC
>JANXOO010001530.1 GCA_025353525.1 Schlesneria sp.
GCGACAACTTCCGCTGGATGTCCGTACGGTGACATTAGGGATCAATATCGCCGATTGCACCGATCGCAGCTTTCACAAGTTGTGCGACGGAATTTATCAGCGCATTGTTGCCAAAGCGGGGCGAATGAACGCCGTTTGTTCCGAAGTTGCGTCGCTGACCGGCGTTCCGGTATTGCAACGCCGGTTATGCGTGACACCCATCGATCGGGTCGCTCAGGGTTTCAATGCATCCGACTTCGTGAACATCGCCAAAACGCTGGATGGCGCTGCCGCCAACGTTCGCGCTGACCGAATCGGCGGTTATGCGGCAGACGTTCAGCACGGGATGAC
This sequence comes from Schlesneria sp., assembly GCA_025353525.1. Classification (GTDB taxonomy): domain Bacteria; phylum Planctomycetota; class Planctomycetia; order Planctomycetales; family Planctomycetaceae; genus Schlesneria. The sequence continues at coordinate 331 of JANXOO010001530.1, forward strand.
CAATAGTGCCAAACAACTGATCGCAAGTCTGCCACAGGCTCTTTCTCAAACCGAACGCCTGCGCGCTGCGGTTCACGTCGGCTCGACAGAAAACGGCGTGAATATGGAAGCGATCACGCTCGTGGCACACACGTTGATCCAGACAGCAGAAGCGTCTGCTGACCGTAATGGCGACGCCGCAGCCAAGCTGGCGGTCCTTGCCAACGATTCAACCGGACATCCGCATCTGACAGGAGCTTGCCTGGGCGACGGATGGGGTGATCTGGTCGTTCATGTCGGTGTTGGAGCGGCTGCGATCATCCGGACAGCACTCGAACAACGGTTACTCGAAAATCCTGATTCCCGACTGGATGAATTGGCGTCTGTGATTCAAACTGCAGTCTTCCAGGCGACTCGAACGGCCGAACTTGTCGGTCGCGAGATCGCCGATCGGCTGGGTGCCGATTTTGGCAGCATCGATGTGACGCTCGCCCCGACACACCGGCCGGGCGATAGTGTCGTTGATCTGCTTCCCTTGTTAGGCATCGAGCGTATCGGAGCACCAGGAACCTCGACCGCGATGGCGCTGATTCTGAGCGCCATTCGTGCCGGGTCGGCATTCGCCTCGTGCGCGGCGGGTTCGTATTCCCGGATCATGTTGTCGGTGCTGGAAGACAGTTCGCTCGCGGCGGCAACCCAGTCGGGAACGCTGACGTTCGATCAATTATGCCTGGCTGCCAATTCGGGGGCGAGCGGACTGGATCTGGTCTGTTTGCCCGGCGACACGAACGTTTCGACGCTCGCAGCGATCATTTCGGACCAGGTGTCGTTGGCCGTTTTGAATCGAAGACCGGCAGCGGTCCGCCTGGTCATCGTCCCCGGCAAGCAGGCGGGTGACCTGGTGACTTATAGCGGCATGAAAGGAAGTGCGGTGATACTTCCGATTCGCGGTACCGGGTTGTCCGGGGAGTTCATCAAGCGTGGGGGGCGATTGCCACCCGTTCGATAAGCCAGCCTGACCGGAAAACCATATTACTTCTGTACACGAAGGGACTGCTATGTATTCCAGGATTGAATCGCTCGCAGCAACTCACGCAGCGTGCATTCGAACCCGGCTCTTGCACAAGGCGCTGAAACAACGTCCAGCGCCTGCGTTACTGACCGACAACAATCCTGTGAAGAATTCCGCTTCGCTTCCAGCGTCTCGCTTGCGAAAAGCTCACTTGGTCGTAACGCGACCGGATTTCGGTTGCGGAACATCTTTCTTGTCGGACTTGCCTGAGGCTTCCTCTTCATCTGCAACTTTGCCTGCCGCCAGAGCCAGCAGTGTCTGAGCTCCCGAAAGTTGTTCTCGCGAGAAGTAAGGGGTTGAATCAACGGCACCGAGATGCTCTTCAGTCTTGTTGGCCAGTTCTTCGAATGACATTTTGTCGGTCAAGTGCCATGCGGCTGCCTGGGCTGCCTGGGGATCGACGTTGCCAGACGCAACGGTGGCAAGCAGGTGATACAGTTGCCGATCATTTGAAAGGCGTGATACCGGGACCAGCGTGTACTTGCTGTTGGGAGTCGGTTCCGGCTTTCCGTGTTCGAGGCATACCGATTTGAACGGAAGTGATACGACTTTCTCGGCGGGTATCGAAAAGAATCCGCCGCCGCCACCGGCAGCGCCGCCGCCGCCACCGCCGGGCCCACCACCACCACCGCCGCCAACGCCACCGCCACCCGCTTGCTGGCCGCCACCGCCACCGCCACCAGCTCCACCACCGCCGCCGATCCCACCACCACCTCCGCCGAAGCCCTGTGCATGGATCGAAATACTGGCGACGGCTTCAGGAATTTTAACCGTCAGCGGCTTGTCGGTTTTATTTTCAATCAGGACCGTTCCACCCAACGCATTATTCGGAATGAGTTTGACCGACACCTGATCAGCGTCGACCGCGTCGAACAAGTCAACTTTTTCCGCAGTCGGATCGAATTTTGGATTCCGGATCGGCTTCTTCGCAACCTTGCTCGCTCCGGCAAGTTCGGTCGGAAGTGTCAGGGCCACGAACATTGCAATGGACGTGAATCCACAAGCAACCAGCAAGGCGATCGGGCGACGGGCCATCGGATTTTCCTTACGCAACGAACGAGACCATAACGGGGGTGAACTGACCAGATCGCCGGAATGCCTGACCGGTCGAGACTGATCGCCGATATCATACCGGCTCAGGATTGTAATCCGGCTGAAGCACAGAGAGCAAACAAATCTTTGGTCAGCCAGGTTTTTTCACCCGTTCCGATCAAATACTCTCAGTTGCATCACACCAGCAATTCCTGCCGATTCCGGCATTCCCTTTTGTCCATCGACCTCCGAAATACCGATCTTGAAGGCCATTGGAACGAGCAATTCATTTCCTACGACTGATACCTGACGCATGACCGTCACAGCGTGGCTGGACCGGAACCCCGAACAGCGACTTGCGCGAATGACACGCACTTTCACAGAATGCCCGGTTTCCTTCGCATCTACGTGGATTGTCATCCAAACTTGGTCTCCATACGGACTTTTCACATGTCAACGGTTTCGGGGCTTTCGGTCAGTTCGCAAGTGGCATAGAATATCGCTGATGCGTTTCGCCAGTCCTGGATTATCGAACGGCTCGTAGTACTGGAAATCGCTTTCTTCGCAAGCTGGCTCCCACAAAAAACGCCCGACACGTTTTTGGGGGACTGGCGATTCGATGGATGATTCCGCGGTTTAATCCAACAACCTCAATTGATGACGCGCACGGTATAATTTTCGGCAGGGTGGTGTTTTGGCCTTCACTCAACAGATTCGACTA
>JANXOO010001557.1 GCA_025353525.1 Schlesneria sp.
TCAGAGTTCGTTCGAAGTCTGACGTTCTGGAATCCGGGTCAACAGCCTCGCCGTGTCGTGCCAGCCAAAGTTTGAGCATGCGTTTGCGGTCTCTCGCCCTGTGCGACGAAATCCTTTAAATGACTATTCGGGCATCGAAGGTGCCGGGACTTCGGGCGCAGCTGGAGATTCGGGCGCTGTCGGGGCTGGCAGATTTTCTGGAGCTGCCGGAACTTCGGGTGTTGCAGGAACCTCGGGCCTCGGCGGAGCTTCACCACTGGTTGGAGAGACCGGAGCGGGAACGTTTTCCGGGACTGATGGCGGCTTGGCTTCAGGTTTCGGCTCGGCAGCTGGAGCGGGGGCTGCTGGAGCGGGGGCAGCCGGGGCGGTATCAACAGTTTCCGGAGTTGACTCCTCTGGCAGGTTCGCTGGTGGTTCAGGTTTCACCGGTTCGGGGCCGCCGGGTTGCTTCGTCGCCGGTTCTGCAACGGGCGACACACCAGGAATTTCGGCTGGTTTGCTGGCGAGCAACGGCACTGGCAGTTCCGGTACTTTCAGACCCAGGTTGACAGGTGGTATTACCGGAGTCGTTAAGGTGAGTTGTATCGTCGGTGTTGCGGGCTTGGCGGCAAGTGGCTGCGTCTGCACCTGTGTTTGTACCTGCGTCGGTGTCTGTCCCTGAGCCGGTGTCTGTCCCTGGACGGGCGGTTGAGTTTGAGCCGTCGTCACCGGCTTTTGAGCGACCTGTTGCGGGACCGGCGGCCGATAGGTACCAGAGGCAACAAAGACTTTCGGATCATCGACGATCCATCGCGTTGACCAGCTTCGGCCGTCATCCTGATTGACAATGTTAAAGAAGAACGTGCTGGTTTGTTCGCAGTGATATCCGTACGGGAAACTGGAATACAAATGATCTTTGGCCGTCAGATCCTTGATTCCTTCATGACCATAATAGTGGACTTTGCCGTCCGGAGTGATCGTCAGTCCAAGCGTCCACCATCCGGGCTGAGTGATCTTCGGTCCGGGAACGTCTTGCCCATTCTGGTCTGAACGAATCAGGATGGTGGCGGAATCTTCTTTTTGTCGTGACATATTCTTGAGGTTGAGCTGAATGAAAAATCCAGGCCAGTATTGTTCGAGTTTTTTAGAGGACCCGAACGTCTTGAAGAAGCGTCCCACTGAATTCGGCTTGTCGATCGTCGTCGTGCAGTCGGCTCGAAATCCGAAGTGGCTGCCGTGACGTTGTTCCCATTTTTCGAAAGGGGGGATGTAGACGCGACAAACGTAACTGGGCGTCCAGCCCGCAGGCATCATATACCCCAGCCGTGTCTGAACACCGGCGATCAAATCGTCTTGTTGAAACGTATGCGAGAGTTGGCCGGGGATTCCTGAATTCAACGTCTGCATCGCAAGAGCCCCCTTGCTTCCGGGGATTCCGCCTTCAGGTGTATCGACACGACGCACGAAGTCGGGCGTACCGCGATACATGCTTTCAAGATACATCCGGTTGTTCGAGAATCCCGACGGATGCCGTTCGGCCTTGTCGATGTTAGAACTCGCTTTGGGGAGATTCAGGTTGAAACTCCAGGTCGGATCCTCGAAGTCATCGAAGACTTCAACGATCTGCTGCCCGGTACCTGGCAC
>JANXOO010001558.1 GCA_025353525.1 Schlesneria sp.
CGTGATAATGTTGCCGCTGCTGCTGAGGAACTTTCAACCTCCCGGGCACCAGCAATTCGGGCCTGTATCCGTTCCTCAGCAGCAGCGGCAACATTATCACGCTGGCCAACAACAACGAAGTGGCGGGACTCAATCTGCTGAATGCAGGTGGCGATGCCATCACGAATACCGCCGCCGGATCGCGTAACTTTCTGCTGCAGTGCCTGGAAATCGCCGGCAACACAGGAACCGGCATCGCCCTCGCCAATGCGTCGGGGACTGGCATCATTCGCGGCATCAATGTAGGGAGTGCCAATCATCCGAATCCGATGGGATTCGGGTCGAATGCAGGTGGCGGGATCTCGATCAGCTCCGGCGGACCGGGCCTCAACCTTTCGCTCACGAACGTCAATATGAACGCTACGGCACTGAACCCGCAACCGTTCGGTGTGCAACTGGTCGCCAACAACGCCTCACTGAATGCACAGTTCAACAAGGTTAATACGAACGGAAACGGCGTCGGGATTCAATTGTCCGAATTGAGCCAACTGCTGACGGTTGGCATGACGGACGTCTATTCCGACAACAATGCCGGCGTCGGGATTCAGGTTCAAGGGACCGGAAGCTACATCACGCTGGGGATGACGCGAGTGGTTGCCATGAACAATGCATCGGACAACCTGCAAATTGGCACGCAGGCGGCACCGATCAACACGTCGACAGTGACACTTGTGGCGGACGATTCGAACTTCAGCAACAGTACTGGCGGTTCGGGCGTTGTGTACAGCCAGTCAGGCGGATCAGGGTCGATCTATCTCAACAAGACCTATATCAACGGGAATGCCGTGGATGGTCTTGCGATGTTCGGCTCCAATTCGACGATCATGAATGCCAATATCCAAAGTGGCTCGATGGTCAACAATGGTCGCGACGCTTTCCACGTCGAAGGGACAACTGCCGGGACGGTCAATCTGTTTGCTGATCGTACGGATGCATCGGGCAGCGGTCGTGACGGGCTGTTCTTCTCGATGGACGGCGGATCAGCTCTGAACACGATGATCACGAATAGCAACCTGAACAACAGCGGACGCAGCGCCGTTCACGGTGAAGTCGCCAACTTTTCCAGTGTTGGTCTCTTTTTTCAGTCAACGTTGGGCCAGAACTCGGGTGACGACGGCTTCTTCCTGAATGCTTCAAACAACTCTGTGGCAACTTTGGAAGTCAATCGCGGCAGCTTCAACAACAGCGGCACTACGGTTGCCGGATCAAGCGGTATCGACATCGTGTCGAGCAATTCGACGGTCAATTGGACATCGAACTTTACCGACGCCAGCAATCTGCTTCCAACCGGACTGCCTGCGGGAAATCAGGACAACGGATTCAAACTGAATCTGAGTTCGAACAGTGTGTTTCACGGCTTTGTATACAACAGCAACTTCACGAACAACCTGACGGACGGTTTCAACGTGAACGTGAATTCGGGCTCACAGGCTGAACTCACCGTGCTCAATGTCAACGCCAACAACAATGGTGTCGACGGATTCGGGGCCATTGTCAACAACGCTCAATTCCTGTCGTCGGTCACGAATACGACGTTTAACTCGAACGGTGCCAACGGGCTGAACTTTAACGTCGCTAATGGCGGTACGATGTCGTCAGACTTCAGCCAGACCCAGTTCAACAACAACGGTCAGAACGGGATCAACGGACTGGTCACCGGGGTCGGCTCCACAGCGAATATCTTGTTGAAGGACGGCAGTACGGTTCTGAACAACCAGCAAAACGGGGTCAATTTTGCTGTCGACGCGGGTGTTTTGAATCTCACCTCGGTAAGTTCCACAATCGACAACAACGGCGTCGGCCTGGCGAATGGAAGCGGGGTTTTGGGTGTTATCAATAATGCCGGTGTCGCCCGGCTGGACTTTACCAACACCTCGGTCAGTTCAAACCTCGACAACGGCGTCTTCCTGACTGCCGACAACGCGTCGGTCGTTCAGGCGTCATTCAATCTGGGGACGATCAGCAACAATGGTGTTGCAGGACAGTCGGTTCGAGGCAACGACGGGATCAGGATGAACGTTGACACGTCGCTGGGTGTCCTGCAAGTCTTCAACGGCGCCGTCGTCAACAACAACGGCAACGACGGGGTCGCAATCAACGCATCGAATGGTTCGATCGTCTTCGGTTCGTTCGGAACCAATCTCCAGGGCGACGCGTCCGACCTGACGACTTCGATTGCCAACAACGGCGTGCTGACAGCTCCTCCGTTCACTCTGTCACGAGCGGGCTTGCATGTCACGGCGCAAACCGGATCGACCGTGAATTTGACGGCGAGCGGCGTCCATCTGAACAACACGGCAGCCTTTGGATCGCAACAGGTCGGTTTCCTGTTCGACGCCGAATCGAACAGCTTTGTGAATGCGGGCTTCCAGACGGGTTTCACGACTGTCGATATGTCCAACAATGCCGCCAACGCGATCAACGGTACGGTCAACGGAGGCGGATCGGTTGGAACGGTTTCGATGGTCAATGTTAACGGAAACAACAGCGGAACGACCGGAGCACTGTTTAATGTGACGGCCGGTGGCACCTTGAACGTCTTCGGAACGACGAATACATCGTTCTCTTCCAGTGGCAGCAGCGGCCTTCAGGTACAGGTCGATGGTGCCAACAGTACGGCCAACTTTGCGTTCGATACGCTGGCACTCAACAACAACGGTGCCTTCTTCGGCGGACAGGGTTTCAACGGTTTGACGACAAACGGTGGAACGTTGAATGCCTGCATCATGAATTCGACGATCATCGGCAACGGGAATCAGGGGATTCAGTTGACAGCCACGGGTTTGGATGCGCTAACGCATTCGACGATAAATTTCAACGTGCAAAGTGTGAATGTCGACACCAACGGCAGCGAAGGATTGCTGATCAGTGTTGCGGACCACGCGCAGGTCAACTATCGCTCGATCGGCTCGACGTATAACAACAACGGAACGCGAGGAATGCTCGACGGCGTCAGCGTCACCGCAACCGGTGACGGGGTGACGGCCAATTCCGCCACGGCCCTGCTGTTGTTTGATAGCGGAAGTGCAGACGGCAATACCGGGAACGGGCTCAGTCTGACTGCAACCGCCGGGGCAACGATGACAACCGTCATCGAAAATAATTTCTCGGCATCGAACAATGGCAAGTTCGGCATCCTTCCGACCGCGAGCGGAGCGATGACCTCGTTCAATCTGATCATGAAGGGAAGCAACACCTTTACAGGCAACGGTTCGGGAGCAATCGGGCCTCTGGTCTTTGCGAACATGAACCAGGTTGTCCTCGACATTTCCGGCTCATTCAACAACAGCACCGGCGATGGAGTCCACATCGACTTGCAGAATATCGTCAATGCAGAAGTCGCCGTCGAAGGTGCGGGTACAGGGACGATCGACAACAGTGCTGGCAACGGGATCTTTGTGAATTTTCAAAACATCACAAATGGCTCGCTGTTGATCCAGAATTTCGCCTCTATCAGCAACAGTGGACTCGACGGGATCCATGTCAACTTTAACAACGTAAGCAATGGAGCGATTCAGATTTCGTCACTGGCTGCCGTTAATTCCAGCGGCGGAAATGCCATCGACGTGGCACTCACCAACACGAATCTGGTGAACAATCTGGCCTTTGGCGGAGCAACAATTCAGGAACTGACGCTGGTCGACAATCTCAGCTCGCCGAACCTCCCGTTCCAGCTCGCCAACTGCCTGCCGGTTCCGGTGACCGTCGGATTGAACGGAATCGGGATTACTCCAGCCGACTCGCTAAAAATCGACAGTGTGACAGGAACAGGAAGCGGAAATACCGGTATCAACATTGTCGGAAACAATGCGCGGTTCGGAGCCAGAAATACGGTTCTCGGGACAGGCGGGTTTTCGGTCACGAACAACAACATTTCGAACAGCACGGGTGACGGCCTGCACATCAGTCTGACACACGCTGCGGTGACTGCCGGAACAGCGGACGGACTGACGATTGCGAACAACGGATTTCAGAACAATACTGCGAACGGGGTGAATATCGAGTTGTTCGGAACACCGATCAACGGACTGACGATTCAAAACCACGTCGGCGTAACGGCTCTGGTTGCCGGAAC
>JANXOO010000027.1 GCA_025353525.1 Schlesneria sp.
GACATCTGAAACGCCTGCGCGAACTGATTCGATAACCTGTCACAGATTCTTCCGACGGTTCACGAATCAGTTCGCGCAGGCGTTTCAGATGTCCTGGAATGGCTTTAAACGGGTCTTCTTCGGCTTCGTATTCAAGGACTACGAAGCCCCGGTAACCGGCGTCTTTGAGGATCTTGACCACACGTGCGAGATCGGCCGGTTCTTTTGTCGCTCCGCGGTGGATTTCAACTTTGACTTGAGCGTTTGTGGCGTAGGGGGCGATGGCTGCCAATTCTGCGTAAGGATCGTCCGACCGAAAATTACCTCCGTCAAAGTTCACTCCGAACCATGGGGACGGTTTTACTCTTTTAACAATTTTCAACAGTTGCTCGGCGGTTGCCGTGATTCCTCCGTGATTTTCCAGCGCCAATTGAACGCCTTTCGTTGCGGCATATTCGAGCGACTGGTTGATTGCATCGATACATCGCTCGCGGGCCGCGTCTTCGGAGTCGCCGGGAGGTACGTTACCGGCGAAAATGCGAATCACGGGTGCCCCCAGTTGAGCCGAATGATCGATCCATTCCCGGCACATCGACAGGTTCTGGTCCCGCTTTTCGCCTTCTGGCAGGCAAAAGTCGTTGCCGATTGCGGTGCCGGAAATGTCCAGACCGAGTCGAAACGTTCGCTCCTTCAGATTCATGAGGTAGTCGCTAGTGACGTCTTTCGGAAAGTAATACGCAGTCAATTCGGTCCCGTCGAGGTCCTGTTCGGCGCAGAAATCGATGAATTTTTCGAGAGTAAATTTTGCTTTGGCGAGCTGTTCGGGGGTTCCTCGCGTCGTCAACACCCGGTTGAACGAATACGCCGCGAGACTGAGTTTCATGTGCGACTTGCCGTTCCGGAGCGGCGGTTCGGCTGCCGAAAGGCCAGCGCGCGATACCAGCGTCCCTCCGACACCCATCGCACCGATTACCATCATGCTTTGGCCGAGGAATTCTCGACGAGTCGATACAGTGTGACATTCAGTCGGTTGAGACGCCATCGGCAGATGACGTGGTGAATCACATTCACTGAATCCGGATTTTCGTGGTGTTTGCATGGGTTTGATTCCTGGGACTCCTTGGCGCTTTGGGCGACATGGCACGTGTCGCAATGGTGACATTGTGGGTGGTTTCCATTGTATCTGGCTATTCTGGTTGGCACCAATGGGGGTTGCTTCGTATCATTTCGAGATTGTGTTCAGTCCGCGATCAGGGAGGGCTGCACTCGGGAATCCGGATTCGCGTCCGAAGGAACGGGGACTTTGTCGGATTTTCGGTTTTGAATCGGGCGGGAGCCCGGGGTGAAAAGGCAGTATTCATGTCGAGTGGCGAGTTGATGTTTGAGGATTTGCAAGACCTTGTCGGGCGCGAGCTCGACGGTCGGTATATCCTCGAAAAATTCCTCGACCGGGGCGGATACGGGGCCGTCTACATTGGGGTCGACAAGAAATTCAACCAGCCGGTTGCGATCAAGGTCGGTCTGTCCTCTCGCGAATTCATGAAAGAAGCCCGTCTCGCTGCGGAAGTCAAACACAATCACATCGTTCAGGTCAGCGATTTCGGCAGTGACAAGGGTCTGGCCTATCTGGTGATGGAGTACCTGCAAGGAGAGGATCTCGAAAAGCTTTTCAAGAAACAGGGATATCGGCTGACGCCCGATCAACTGCGGAAATTTGTCAACGAGGTCGGAGACGCGCTGGCGTATGCTCATGCCGATCATCTGATCCACCGTGACCTTAAACCTCGCAATATCATCCTGCGAGAACACGTCAGCAAATCAGGTACCTCTTCCGGAAACAGCAAATTCGTACTGCTCGATTTCGGGATCGCAGCAAAACTTGATTCCGAGGGAACTCAGCGAAACCGGACGCAGGATGGTGCGGGGACCGTGGAATACATGGCTCCCGAACTGCTCAACAGCGATCCGCGAGCGACGCCGCAATCCGATATTTATGCTTTTGGCGTCATCCTGTACCAGATGATGACAGGAAACGTGCCCTATCCGCAAACGGATACGTCGCACATGGCTCTCGCCAAATGCCTGAATTCGATCTGCAACGATCCTCCGCGACGGTTTGCTGAAGCGAGTGCTGACCGAACCTACCCGAAAGCGATCGAGGACCTGGTCCTGCAATGCCTCGAAAAAGACCCTGCCCGACGCCCGACGACAATGTCGGAAGTGCGCCAGCGGTTTATCGATATTCACGACCACGCGGTTTCGCCGTCACGATCGACGAAGAAGCCGCGGATCGATACCACGAAAACGATTCGGCCCGATGAGCTTGGGCACGAGGTCGAAGACGACCAGGACTATCCGCCGGACGAGCAGCCGGCAAAGGAAATGCACCGAACGCCACATTGGCCGTGGGTGTTGGTCCTGATTGTCACGATTGCAGCCGGCGCGATGGTGGCGGGTCAGT
>JANXOO010000055.1 GCA_025353525.1 Schlesneria sp.
GCCACTCCTTCGAAAGACGAGACCGGCACATGCTGAATGAAGATCCGAAGTATCAGTCGGGAGCACCGAAGGAACCCGACCACATACCCGAGGGCGCGATTGTCAGCTCGGATACGCGGCGAGCGAACAGGATTCCGCCCGGCCAGTCCCGCACGAGAAAATGGCCGGTATTGCAATGGGGGCCGATCCCGGAAATTCCGTTCAATGAGTGGACCTTTGAAGTGCGAGGACTGGTTGAACGGCCACTCTCGTTTTGTTGGGATGAGTATCGCCAACTGCCCCGAGTCAAAGTCTTTTCAGACTTTCATTGTGTGACTCAATGGTCGCGACTGGGAAATGTCTGGGAAGGTGTTTCCATTCGCGAACTGGCCAAGCGGGCCGGGGTCAAACAACAGGCAAAGTTTGTCATCGCGACAGGAAACGACGATGGCTGGACGACCAATATGCCGCTTGCCGACTTTCTGCAACCCGATGTCGTGCTCGCCGATACCCACGACGGCGAACTGATCAGTTTCGACCACGGCGGACCGGTAAGACTGGTCGTCCCGCAGCTCTATGCGTGGAAGAGTGCAAAGTGGTGCCGATCGCTGACGTTTCTAGGCCACGACGAACCGGGGTTATGGGAGAAGCAGGGATATCACAATCATGGCAACCCGTGGCTTGAAGAGCGATTCGGGTCAGAAACCATGCCGCCCGGCTGGAACGAAGAAGAAAACCGATCGATCATCAGCGACGCAGAACCATTCTGACCGATGACCTGCTTCAAATGCCACGAGCATCGCGCGTGCTTGCTGGCGAACATAATTGCGTATCTGCCCGATTGAGTTTACCGCCAGGTTGCGAAGAACGCGAAGTCAAGTTTCTTTGCCCGGACTTCTTTGCGACCTTCGCGCCTTTGCGGTAAGAGGTCAACTCGCCAAGGATCACGGCATCTCCAATCAATGGACTCACGCCTCCGCCGAAGCTGCATTGCAGAGCAGATTGATTGTTGAAGAGTCCCTGAAAATCGCCGTACATCAAGTGGGTGTTATCTTGCAGCAGCGGTACGAACAACTCGCTGTACCCGGCACTCGGGGTTGTCCCGCCGAGATACGACATGCTCGACCAGGACGTTATACAACTGGCAATCACTGCGGTCAGCGATCAGTGCAGGCAATCTCACCACGAGTCAGCCCTTTCCCTGGATGGCCGTAGTCAATTGTCCCCTGGATATGGACTTTATCCCCCGCGAACACCGCCAGGTTCGACCAACGTTGAAAAGTTTCTGTTCGTGAGGGATGTGATGGTTGGAATGTCAATTCGATGACAGCCAACTGCCGATCGTCATTCACTTTGTGGCAAATCGGGGCGCAAGCGTTCCTTCGGAAATGCGGGCGCGAACCGCGACCATTTTCGTTTTTTTGTAACACTTTTTCCGGACTTTCGCTTCAGCAAGTGTCGGGTCATTTACAAAGATGCGGCGAATGGAACTCCGCAAGATTGCACATGCCCGATGTTCGTTTATTTTCTTATTTGACCGAACTTCACAAAACCAGTTCACGATTCAATTGCCGGAGACCCAATCATGACTAAACCACAACCCGACGTCATCGAGAAACGCCCGACGGGGACGCTGTTGCCTCCAGGATGGCGGGCCGCCAACAACATGGGGTTCACATACAGAGTTCACGACGGCGATTCGTGGGAATCGGTCGCCAAACGATTTATGGTCGATGTTAAAGATCTGATCCACTTCAACTTCATGACAACCGTCCCTGCCGAAGTGAACTGGTATCTGAGGAGCTACGTCGGATGCAACAAGCGAAGCCCGAGCGGCTACAACTGGATGTTCAGCAATAGTGCCCGGCCTGGAATCATCTTCATTCCACCGGCGGATCACGATCCGATCGATGCCGACCCCGAAGTCCTGTACGCATGGACGCCCGAGAGCGTAAAGAAACTATTGTCGAGTCTGGACGCCGTTGCGAAAGGGATGTCCGGCAATCCTGGCGAACGAATTCGGAACATGATGAAACTCGCGATTTCTGTTGGATATCCGGCCTGCAAAGATCTCTGGTACTACAATCCGGGTGCAGTACTGTTGTATGTGGGCTTCCACACCAACGAAGGGCAACGTCGAGACATGACCAGGTTCACGAAAGGAACCTTCCCGTTTGACGGAGATTCGGGAATGTACGGTCCATGGAGGATTTATCCATTCAAGGACTTGATGGACGAATTTGCCGCCGGGTTTTCAAATGTGAATTTGTTGAAACACCGTCTCGAATGGATCGACGACCAGATGTACCAGGGTTGGCACCAGATCGATCTGGCAGATGCGCAGTCGAGTCAGGGCGGCGGCAGCGGATTCGGACCATCGGTGTCAGAATTCGTGGAACACGTCCACTATCTCGCGCAACAACCGTCTCACATGTACTCGGCGTTTCAACAGTAAAAAAAGAAGGGGGCAACCGCCTTGTACGAGGGGAGAGAACACACCGATTTCGTAAAATAAAAGGATCGCTTCCACTATCGGAAGCGACCCCGTGACTGGCCGTATGTGATTTCAACGTACCGGACATCATGCTAATGATTTCGAACATTCAGCACGATGACGCGGGCGCCTCGGCTATTTCTTCGCTTCTTTTTCAGTCAACGTCATTTCCTTGACGATGACATCCCCTTTTTCATCGCCGATCATAAAACCGATCCGATTCTTCTTTGAGGCAACGCCGCTTGCGCGGAATGTGAAGTCGTGAGAACGAACTTCTTTGTCAACGCGGATGTCTTCTCGCAAACCGATTTCATGATAGTCGTCGGTATCGACGGTTCCAACAAGAATGATGTTACGCGGTTTCGAAGCTGTCAGCTTCATTTTCACGGTATACTGCTGGCCTTCCTTCAGGTCGAGATCGACCTGGAACACCTGCACATGCCAGTTGTCTCCGCCCAGTTTTGTAGCGTCGAACGTGATCGAATCGTCAACTGCCTTGATCGACCCTTCAGCTCCGTTATGCATTTCCAGCCGCCATGATTCGGCCTTGTTAATCGGCTTGAACAGGTTTTTCGCTTCGTCGGCGTACGCCACCAGTGAAACAGCCAGAACAGCAGTCATCGCGAGCAGTTTTTTCATGATTTGGTCCTTGATCGTTTGCAGAAATGAGAGAGTAACGAGCCCGGTATTCTCGGAGCCGGGCCACACAAAGTCAATCAAGTGCGATTCCATCAAAGCGCTCAGATCGGTCGCAAGTTTGCAGCCCATTGCGGTATGATTCCGACTCCCGAAGCCACACAACACAGGATTCCGACCATGGGCAATTCGACTCGCCGCCAGTTCGTCAAAAACTCCTCGGTGCTCGCGGCCGCCGCAACTCTGACACCCTGGCTGTTCAATTCCGTCTCGGCTCAGGAAACGACAGATCGGGAACTATCAGTGGGAATTATCGGAACCGGTCGGGGAATGGCGCATGCCAACGCCGCGTTAAATGCCAAGGGGGTTTCCATCACTCATGTTTGCGATGTCGATCAGAACCGGTTGGCGCTCGCGATGAAAACGGTCGAAGGGAGGGGCGCCAAACCTGCCGCAGCTTCGGATCTTCGACGGATGCTCGATGACCCGAAGCTGGACGCCGTTTTTGTCGCTACATGCAATCACTGGCATGCTCCCGCGACAATCCTGGCCTGTGCAGCGGGGAAGCACGTCTACGTTGAAAAACCGGGAAGTCACAATGCCCGCGAGGGTGAAATGATGGTCGGAGCGGCCCGAAAACATCGGCGTATCGTCCAGATGGGAAACCAGCGCCGCACGTGGCCCGCTATCCGCGAAGCGATCGGTAAACTGAAAGCCGGAGTGATCGGAAACGTCGTTTTCGCCCGCTGCTGGTACGACGCCGACCGTAAATCGATCGGCAAGGGAAATCCCGTCCCCGTCCCGAATTACCTGGACTATTCACTCTGGCAGGGACCGGCTCCTGAACGCCCCTACGTTGACAATCTGGTTCACTATAACTGGCACTGGAGGTGGCATTGGGGCGGTGGCGAGCTGGCGAACAACGGAATCCATTCTCTGGATGTTGCCCGGTGGGGCCTGGGTGTTGACGCTCCAACCCGGATCAGTTTTCTGGGGGGACGATATCATTTCGACGATGATCAGGAAACTCCTGATACCGGCGTTGCCGTCTTCGATTTCGGTGACAAAGGATGCAGTTGGGAAGTCAGCAGTTGCCTCCCTCGCAAAGACGAAAAACACAGCACCGTCATTTTCTACGGCACCGAAGGGACTTTGCATATTACCGACGCGGGATACCGAATCATTGATGTGAAAGGTGAGGAAGTTGAAAAAGCCGGTGGAACGGGCGGCGAGCAGGAACACATCCAGAATTTCTTCGATTGTATTCGGACAGGTCAGTTACTGAATTCCGAAATCGAAGAAGGTCAAAAGAGCACGCTGTTATGCCATCTCGGCAATATCTCGTTCAAACTCAAGCGGATGCTGAGATTCGATCCAAAGAACCGATCAATCATTGGCGACGAGGAAGCAAACGGCCTTTGGGGTCGCGAATACCGCCCTGGATGGGAACCGGTTGTATGACCGCTGCAAGCTTGAATTCGGTTACACATTGTTGCCGTTTCCTGTGATCCAATCGCGTGCGAAGTGCGTTACAAGGAAAGTGGGATACGATCTTGCTGACTTGCAGGTCTTGACGTTGCATGTCAGTTTGATTGTGAGTCCCGGTTCTGTCTGATCGTGATCGAATACCAGATAATGATCGAAGGAGTGGCATCATGGGATCAAACGAATTCGAAGGATCACCCAAGACCTGGCCTCCGTTGGGGATGCCCACGGGAAGTGTTCGGGCACTGCTGACGCTGGTCGTCGTGGCGGTCGTGGTGACGCGACTGGCGCGTGGAGATGAATCGTTCCACGACAAGGAGCACGATCTGCTTTGGATCGAGACCCTGTTAATTGCAATGTCGCACTACTTCACGTCGCGCCGATTCGTCGAATTGCCGCCCGATTCCCGCCGTCAACTCGAAGACGACGGCGTGATTGATCGCGAAAGAAACCCGCTTTTTCTGCCCCGGAATTCGATTCGGGTATTCATCGTCTGCGCTTTCGGCGGTTTGGCATACTATCTTTATCGCGAAGGCCGCCTCGGCGATCACCATGCCGCATCACTGTTAGGGATGCTGGGTGCGTTTATACTGGGTGCCGGGATTCGCCGAGTCGGGCAGATGTGGCATCGGAATCGGGTCCGATCAGGAGGCGGAACATTGGGTGACCTGAAGGCACTTTGTGTCTTGCTAATGCTGCTGATCGTTGCAGTCCCCGAATTCCTGAATCAATCCGAAGTTCTGCCTCCGTTCTTTCACCGTATGGCACTCGGGATGATGCTGTTCGACTTCGGTTCGCGGTAACCGGGCAGATTCTGATACTGTTGGGATTCAAAAAGAATCGAATCACGAAAACACGAGAGTACGAACGCACGACAAAGAGCCGGATAACGACGATTTGTAATCGGTCTGGGCGTGCGTTCGTCACGGGTCTGCACAGACCCGTTATCCCGATCCGCGTTTCATCTGTGGCTAAAATCATTCGTTCATGAATTCATTTGGTGAGGAACCACAATTGTTGATTTCCGTTGCCGGTGCCCACGATCCGATGACGATAATGGCGAACTTTTGAATCTGATCTTTCTGTTATTGAACACGTAGTAATCAGGATTAGTAAGGTAGTGAAAGTAGAGCTTTCCGCTGTCGACCTATTTGTTCTCGAGTCGTTGACATTCTATGCCGCAGCACTTCGACAGTTTTTGATGAAGCCAGTCGCTTTGGCGGAGCATTTCAATATGCGCGTACCAACGCACGACATCACACAGCGACTTGGCTCATTGTCGCGGTTGCAGAAATCAGGAATGATTAGTGTCCTTACGTCTCGAGTTAACGAGCCTTACACAGGCGATTTGTATGACCTCTCAAGGCTAGTACTGAAAAAACGCGTTCCCGCCACCGTGAAAATCACACCGCTTGGAGCTCGGGCCTGGGAATTGGTCGCAATTCCCGACTGAGACAGGAATTACACGAGTGAAGATGTGGATTGGGAGGATAAGGGCGCCGCGCAAATTGTTGCGGGCGATCAATTCGAAAACGAGGAAGAGCTCAAGTGGGCGATCCGGTATTCCGCTGTTTCGATTGGTCGAATCGAAGAGATTATGACGGAATCGGACGAGCGAGAAAATCGCTTTATCGTCCGCAAGCGAGTTTTGGACAGCGGCGCGAACAAACCTTGGCCAATCTCGCCGTGGAAGACTTTAGAAATTGGCTATTGGACGTTAACTGGATACGATCGTCGGACGTCAGCGCAGTTCGATGATGAGACACCGACGAAATTTGATTACGGCAGATTCTATGCGGTCTGCAAGTGGTGCAAATATGGCTTTGGCTCCGCGGCGTATGACAATCTTTGGCAGGAGCCTGGATGGACGACCCGCGTAGTTCTCGATGAAGTCAGGGGAAAAACAAAGGGGACAGGGTGCGCCAGCACGAGCCGGAGGAATATGACGAATCAAAGTTTCGTAACCTGAGTTGCTGGCGAACACGGACGAAACATGTTTCGAATGCCGGTTTCCAAGACAAATGCGTGAACATCGCCCGTTTGCCTGGACTTCCAATCCAGGCAAAATTTCGGCACACTCGTCTGTTGATGTCTCGTCGAGTGGGAGGTGGTCTCACGTCATCAGCCGACGTTCTCCATTTCCGACAAATCGTTTCAGTCTGTTGCCGCAAATCCCGGATTCCGGAGTATACCCCGCACCATGTTACGCTCTTTGAATGCTTCCGTTTTTCTGACCGTCGTGATGCTTGTTGCGACCACGATGTCTGCGAATGAACCCTCCAGGGCCGCGAAATCAACCGTAGGTCCTTTCGCTGCCAGTGACTGGCCCTGGTGGCGAGGGCCGCTGCGAAACGGGATCGCGGCTGACGATCAGCAGCCTCCGCTGAAATGGAGCGAAACAGAAAATGTCGTTTGGAAAACACCGATTCCAGGCCGCAGTCACGGGTCACCTGTTGTGGTAGGTAATCAGATTTTCCTGCTGGCAGCGGAACATGATCGCCAGGTTCAGTCGGTTCTCTGTCTGAATCGCGAATCAGGTGAACGCCTGTGGCAGAAAGATTTGCATCAAGGCGGACTGGAAGTCAAAGGGAATTTAAAAAGCACACTCGCCAATTCCACCGTCGCCTGCGATGGGCAACGGATTTTCGCCAATTTCCTGCATGAAGGAGCAATCTGGACGACGGCGCTCGGCCTGGACGGACAGCAGTTGTGGCAGACGAAAATTACCGATTATGTCCTGCATCAGGGCTTCGGTTCGTCGCCAGCCGTGTACGAGCATCTGGTGATTGTTTCGGCAGACAATAAAGGTACTGGAGCGATCGCGGGGATCGAGCGTGCGACCGGACAGATTTTATGGAAGCAGGAGCGACCGAAGCTGCCAAACTACACCTCGCCGATTATCCTTCATGTTGCCGGACGTGAGCAACTGATTTTCAGCGGTTGCGACCTTGTCACCAGTTTTGAGCCTTTGACCGGAGAAAAACTGTGGGAGATCAAGGGATCGACCGAAGAATGCGTCACATCGACTGTGACTGACGGACAATTGATCTACACCAGCGGAGGTTATCCAAGGAATCATCTGAGCGCGATCCGCGCCGATGGCTCTGGTACGACAGCGTGGGAAAACGGTACCCGAGTCTACGTGCCGTCGATGCTGCTGAAAGACGGCTATTTGTACGCGGTGCTCGACGCTGGCGTGGCCACGTGCTGGAAGTGCGATACGGGGGAAGAACAATGGAAGGAACGGATCGACGGTACATTCACTGCGTCGCCGGTTCTGGTCGGATCGAATATCTTCGCGACCAGCGAAACCGGTACGACGACCATTTTCAAAGCGTCTTCCAAAAGATTTGAAAAAGTCGCAGAAAACAAGCTTGCCGAAGAAGTCTTTGCCACTTCGACGATTTGCGGCAGCCGGATTTATATGCGAGCCGCAACGACGACCGACGGCAAACGGC
>JANXOO010000064.1 GCA_025353525.1 Schlesneria sp.
GAATCGAATTCTTTCCCGAATTTGTCGACTGCGAACCGGTCACTTTCCAGTTGCGTCTCGGTGATGTATCCCCTGGCGGCGAGTTTGCGGCTATGAGCATGGTAGTTTGTCGCCCGCCGCGCATTTTCCTGTGCGACGAACAATTCGCTTTCCAGCTTCTGTTCTTCCTGAACGAACGTTCCCAGTTCATATTCTTTTCTGGCGATAAGTGCCGCATCCAGTTCATTGCGAGCCTTGCTGTACACGGCTTCGGCAGTATTGAGGGCAATTTTCTGTGCGTTAAGGTCCTTTCGAATCGATGAATCGTCCAGTTGAATGACGACTTCGCCCGGTTTGACGAGTGTCCCTTCGGGAACGATCTCGAGAATCCTGACCCCCTCGTTGGACGAGACTTCGCATCGCAGTTCCACGTTCGAGGAACTTTCGACATCGCCCCGTTCGACAATATCGATCGCGAATTCGCCAACGACGGGCTTGCGCGTGATGATTTGATCCGTCCCGTCACCGCGCGACGAATATAACACGCCACCGCCGATCGCCGTGATCGCAACGATACCGACCAACGGCAAGACAATCCGCCGTCGCAATCCGCCAGCTCGGGCCACCGACTTCTTTTTTACAGGGACATCACTCATTGGACCTGCCATTGTTCATTTAAAAATGCGGTTCGCGGCCTGGAAAACGGCCGATGTCAATCAATCGTTTCGAGCCGACATGCAGCAAAGCTACGACATCGTGTCTGAGTATATCGATTGCGGCAGCCAATTGTCACGAATTCTTCGCCTCGACCTGAGAAGTGGTCACAGCAGATTGTGGGGATGTGATATCGCATCCGCTACGATCCGCTCTATCCATAACCGTCTGTGGTTCGCGTGGATGCCGGGTCCGGCAATCGAATACTTCGGGAAAACCAGTGTTTCGCGGGCCAGAATTGTGCTCATAGAAATTCACTGCGTCGTTGACGAAATGCCACATCCGTCAACGTCACTTTGCGAGCGCCCGAACTGCTGTTCTGACAGCAGTTTGAATCGATGTCGACGAATTCAAGGTTGCCAAACGGCATCATTCGATCACTGGCATCTAAACTTTGTGTTCAGCATTCTTGACGCTCTTGCCGTGATTCATAAGGTGTTTTTTCAAAACGCGTTATGTCAATAGTGGTGTCAACGTTGATCAGAAATCGTGACGTTGTGTCAGGGTTTGGCATCGCATCTGCTTTACACAAGTTCCATCCTGTGAAACACAAATTCGCACAACAAAACAAACAACAGTTTTCCACCAGAGTCCTCAGAAAGGAACTCCACCATGACGAATCTCTTCAACAACCTGATGAACGACGAAGCCGGTTTCATTGTCTCCGCAGAACTGGTCATCATCGCGACGGTCGGCGTACTGGCGATGATCGTCGGACTGTCAGAAGTCGCCATGAATGTGAATCACGAACTCGAAGACGTCGGATC
>JANXOO010000098.1 GCA_025353525.1 Schlesneria sp.
GTTTGTTGTCCGTTCGCTTTAACCGGAGAGTTTCAATATGCGGTTCAGAAAGAAGTCGATCGCCGGGTGGTGGGTTTGCTCGTTTGTTGTCGCGCTGATGTCATCAATGCACGCCGTTAGTGCAGACGACATGAAACCGTCACTTGTGCTGCCGATCTGGCCGGGAAAGCCGCCCGGCGAAGTCAAAGACCTGCCCCCCGAGATCGATATGACCAAACCCGATCAAAAAGATCCGGGTGGCAAGCCGATCATCCGCCTGACGAATGTGTCGATTCCGACGGTCTCGGTGTATCGTCCGGCGAAAGAAAAAGATACGGGGGCCGCAATTGTCATTTGCCCCGGCGGCGGTCACCACATCCTGGCTTTCAATCATGAAGGAACGGAAACGGCCGAATGGCTAACGACGCATGGAGTGACCGGTATCGTTCTGAAATATCGTGTTCCTTCACGCACGCCTGACGGGCAGCGCTGGATGGCTGCCGTGCAAGACGCGCAACGTGCGATGAGTTTTGTCCGGTCGAAAGCAAATGAATGGAACCTTGATCCGAGCCGGATTGGCATCCTCGGTTTTTCGGCGGGCGGCGAGACGGCGGGACTGACCGCGTACTCTTCCGATCGACAGTATCAACCGGTCGATGAGATTGACCGGGTCACGTTTCGGCCCGACTTTGCCATGCTGATCTACCCGGCATACTTCGACAAGAAGGATCAGCCCTCGACGATGCGTGACGATGTTGTGATTACGAAAGAGGCTCCTCCCACATTTTTGGTTCATGCGTGGGACGATCCGGTGACCGCATTCAGCAGTCTGCACATTGCGACCGCACTGCGGAAAGTCGGTGTTCCCACGGAACTGCATCTCTACGCCACGGGCGGCCACGGTTATGGAATGCGCGACACCGGTGAACCCGTCAACACCTGGCCACAGCGTGCCTCGGATTGGTTGACTCACAACAAATGGCTCCGCACCGAAAAATCAACCCCGTAGACAAAATCAGTGCCATCGTTCAGCAATTGAGCTGCCGTGTCATGAGCGTCTTGCGTTCGAGAAATCAACGGATATTCGGAAGAGAATCACCGCCGTGGAAGGACATCGTCCAAATTCGAATGCCGATCAGAAAAGTGATTCTGGTGCGGTCGAACTGATACCGAACAGAGTTACCGAAGTCCCTGCGAATTCCGCAGGAACTGGCGCCCAGGTGCTTCCTCAGGCTTCAGTCCGAACGAAGTCGAGCCAATTTCGGCGTCTTGCCCGGATTTTGGCGACGGTCGTTTCGTTGGCGGCTGCATTGCGATACTCGGCATTTATTCTGGTTGCAGATTCTCCGTCAAACGCCGCCGATGCTGTGATTGTGGGAGATTGGCGCTGTGGCCAATGCTACCCGGTTGTTTGCAACAAAATGAAGTCGGGGAATGCCAGGACGGTTCTGCTGGTGACTCGCGAACGGAAACGGGTTGTCGTCCTCGGCGCGGTCCTTCCGGCGGAAGAGTTATGCCGCACGAAACTCGTTCGGGACGGCGTCGAACAAGACGCGATCCGGTTGCTCGATGGAACGAGTGACAGCGATTTCGAAACGGGACGTCTGATCGAGGGATGGCTTATTGCTCATCCGGAAAAGCGAATCAATCTGTTATGCGATCATTTTTCGAGTCGGACCTGGTCGTATATTCTCGACCGGACGATTTCCCCATCGAAACGAATTCTGGTGAGCGTCGAAGGGGTTGCCGATCCTCGTTACAACGAATTGAACTGGTGGCGTTCCAGAGTCGGTCTCAAATCGTTCTTTGGAAATTTGTTCCACCAGGGCTATGTCCGTTTGCACGGAGAGGATCGCCATCAGTCTGTCGACTGGTCACCCGACGCCTACGAGATGGCGGTCCTGCAATGAGCCATCCACCGATTCGATGCGTCGGCGGATTGCGGCGATGGCACCTTGCAATTCCGGTCGTTTTGTGCGGAATCGCACTGGTATTGTTTCACCGGCAGATTCTGGTCGGCATAGGGAAATGGCTTGATGTCGGCGAACGCCCACGAGCTGCAGACTACGTAATGGTATTGCCAGGCGGAGAAGACCGGCGGCCCTTCGTCGCGGCGGCGATGGTTCGATCAGGGCTGGCAACTGCCGTATTGACCGCCGAAACCGAGACGGCTCCGGCAAACGATGAAGGACTTGTTCCTGCGGCCGATTCCACAATGCGGCAAACACTGTTGCTACGGGGAATCCCGGCCGAACAGATTCACGTATTGCCGGGCCATAGCAACAGTACCTGGACCGACGCGGTCGCTCTTGCCAAATTCCTTCGTGAACATCCACAATCGACTGTAGCGATAGTGACAGATTCGTTTCACACGCGACGCTCGCGGTGGGTCTTCCAAAAAGTCCTTCGTGACGATTTCCGTCAGGTCTTTTTCGTCACAGCTCCGCTGGATACGGTCTCGGTTGACTCGTGGTGGACGACCGAAGAAGGGCTGTCGAATTACATCAGCGAGTATTTCAAGCTGGTCATCTATGTCATCACCGAAGGGAGTCTGCTGATTCTGGTATTGGGAATTGCAATTCCTTCGTGGCTGGGCTGGAAATTATACCACACGCGGTCTGGTTTGAGGCCATTGAGAAATCCAGCGACTCCTGGAAACTGCCGCAGCGACGTTGGTTTCGCCTCGAACGCGGAAGCGGACTCACAAACGAAGCATCAATCTGGACCGCGAGCACGAGAGTTCGTCGATTGATGTCCGTCAGACCAACAGGTCTTTGACGACTTTTGCCCCTTCGACTCCGGTGAGGCGTTGATCAAGGCCCTGGAATTTGACCGAGAACCGTTCGTGATCAATTCCGAGGCAATGTAACATTGTGGCGTTGAGGTCGTTGACGTGGACGGGATCGCGTACGACATTGTAACTGAAGTCGTCCGTTTCGCCGTACACCTGACCTCCTTTGATCCCGCCTCCTGCCATCCACATGCAAAAGTTGCGAGGATGATGGTCGCGACCGTAGTTGTCTTTCGTCAGCGTCCCCTGCGAATAAATTGTCCTTCCGAATTCGCCGCCCCATACGACCAGTGTCTTGTCGAGCATTCCTCGTTGTTTGAGGTCTGTCAGCAAAGCACCGATCGGCTGGTCGGTGTCGGAGCGTTGCCGATGCAGGATCCCAAGCG
>JANXOO010000018.1 GCA_025353525.1 Schlesneria sp.
AAGTCAAATTCCTGAATTTCAAAGACTGTGTCGAACGCTTGAACGCGAACGTGCTCGGTGGTCGCTCACTCCGCGACGCTCACGGGGCTGATCGGGGTTTGCGACTACGCGACACTGATGGCGACGGATCGCCTGAAGTCTGGCAGTTGACTCTCGCACAATTGGCTGACGCGAAGTCGATTGATACGGGCCGCCGTTTTGCAGACATCGATGAAGACGGTTATCCCGACCTGGTCGTTTCTAACGGGAGCGAGTATGGAGTGTGGTTGTTCGACGCGCTGACGAACAACCATTCGATTTGTCTGTTGTCCGGACAGCGCGGGTCGGTCATAGCGGACAATGAACTCCCGTACATCGTACGGAAAGACGGTACTGAAAACGGCTTCTTTGTACGGGATCGTCATCTGTGCTGGATCAACGAAGACACCGACAATTTGCCTGATTTTCTGCAGCGAATCGCATTTGACGATCTGATGGGTGATCGATTGCCAACAGCAAAGTCGCCCGCTGCGGCGATCGAATCGATGCGGGTTTCACCGGGATACCGGATCGAGCTGGTTGCTCACGAGCCACTGACGATGGACCCGATCGGTCTGGATTGGGGAGCCGACGGCAAGTTGTGGGTCGTCGAAATGGCCGACTATCCGCAGGGGATCGACGGTCGGGGAAAGCCCGGCGGCCGCGTCCGGTTTCTGCAAGATACTGACGGCGACGGTCGCTACGACACGTCAACACTGTTCCTTGACGAGATTCCGTTTCCAAGTGGAGTATTGGCCTGGAAGAAGGGGGTACTCGTGTCTGCTGCACCTGACATTTTTTATGCAGAAGATACCGACGGAGACGGCAAGGCCGATCGGCGCGAAGTTCTTTACACGGGATTCGCCGAAGGGAACCAGCAGCACCGGGTCAACGGTTTTACACGAGGTCTCGACAACTGGTTGTATCTGGCCAACGGAGATGGCGGCGGGATCGTGAAATCAGTCAAGAGCGGTGAATCAATTGATCTGCGCGGCCGCGATCTGCGGATTCGGCCAGACTCGGGCGCGATCGAAGCCATTGCGGGTGTGTCGCAGTTTGGTCGCCATCGCGACGATTTCGACAACTGGTTTGGCAACAACAACAGCCGACCGATGTGGCATTTTGTTCTGGACGATCACTATCTGCGTCGCAATCCGTTTCTTGCGACTCCCAACCTGATCCGCGATGTCTCGATCGCTCCCGGTGCCGCTCCGGTCTTTCCGTCAAGCAAGACGCTGACCCGATTCAACGACTTTAATACGGCAAACCGGTTCACCTCGGCATGCAGTACAATTGTCTACCGTGACAATTTGCTGTTTGGCTTTGAATCTTCCCTGAAGAAGAACGAGCCGACCATTGAACGAACTGCCGAAGTGTCGCATGTCTTCGTCAGTGAACCGGTCCACAATCTCGTCCACCACGAAGTGATGACGGCCGATGGTGCGACCTTTACAAGCAAGCGTGCTCCTGGCGAAGAGCAATCAGAATTTGTCAGTTCGACGGACAACTGGTTCCGACCAACTGCGGTTCGAACCGGGCCGGATGGCGGGTTGTGGATCGCTGACATGTACCGGCAAGTGATTGAACACCCTCAGTGGATACCGATCGAGTGGCAGCGAAAGCTGGATGTTCGCGCGGGTGCCGACCGGGGCCGCATCTGGCGTGTCGTTCCCGTTGGTTCGACATTGCGACCGATACCGGGATTTGATCGGCTGTCAACGGAGGAACTTGTCGCGGCGCTGGACAGTCCGAATGGCTGGCAACGCGATCTCGTGCAGCAATTGCTGATTGATCGGGCCGACCCTGCAGCGATCCCGCTGTTGCGGCGGCAAGCGCGTTCGTGCCGCAGTCCGCTTGGTCGACTCCATTCGCATTATGCATTGGCCGGACTTCCCGGAGGTCTGACGAAGGAACTGGTCACCGGTTCTATGAACGATATCGAGCCAGGGATTCGCCGGCATGCCATTCGGCTGCAGGAATTGATTGGTGAACCTGACGAAACAGCCATCGGCGCTTTGACCAGACGAGTCGGCGACCGGGACGCTCAGACTCGATTGCAATTGGCCTATACTTTAGGCGAATTCAAAAACCCGGCGGCAGCACGATTGCTTGGCCAGCTCGTGCGAGAACCGGGTGATGACGATTTTTTGGTCACTGCTGTGATGAGTTCTCTTAACGAGAACAATCTCGCCTTAGTCCTGGAAGAAGTCATCAGCAAGGGAACGATGCGTCCTGAATTGCTCGAGCAATTGCTGGGACAAGCCGCGGCTTTCCGGAATCAGCCGGCGTTGGTCGCGTTGTTGACGAGGGCGACGGAACGGTCAGCGGAAGGGACTTATGCCCCGTGGCAATTCTCTGCCGTTCAGCAGTTTCAGGTCTCGCTGGCCCGGCGCGGCGAATCGCTCGACGCCTGGCTGGCGAATCTTGACGCCCCATCGAATCCAATCCGAACGCGATTACAAATGATGCTTGCCTCTGCCAGGAAAATCGTCGCAAATCCATCGACGCCATTCGATGAACGGATCGATGCGATCCGGGTCCTTGGGCAATCGAACGACGATTTGACACTGCTCGGTGACCTGTTTGTTCCGCAGCAACCACCCGAATTGCAATCGGCAGCACTCGATGCAATGGCGCGACTCAAGTCCCCGGATGTTGCGGCGATCCTGCTCGCCAATTATCGGTCGCTGGGCCCGAACATCCGATCCCGAACGTGTGAAGTATTGTTGAGTCGCGGTGAATGGCAGGCTGAATTGTTGTCGGCACTCGAATCGAAACGATTGACGTCGACTGACATCGATGCGACCTGCCGGCAGCGACTGCTTTCGAATTCGTCGAAAGTCGTTCGCGATCGTGCGGCCGGATTGCTTTCCGTCAACATGAATACTGATCGGGCGAAACTGGTTGCTGACTATTTGTCAGTCGCGCGAGCGGGTGGCGATGCCCAACACGGCAGTCAACTATTTGCCCGACGATGCGCCCAGTGCCACAAGCTCGGTCAGGTCGGCTTTGAAGTCGGCCCCGACCTGGCGTCGCTGACAGACAAGTCTGCCGAAGCACTGATTGCGGCGGTTCTTGACCCGAATCGGGCGGTTGAGGCAAAGTTCATGACGTTTGTCGCCGTGACAAAAGCCGGAGTGGCACATGCGGGAATTCTGGCGTCCGAGTCAGCCAGCAGTCTCACGCTGCGAGCGGCCGAAGGAAAGGAAGTCACACTTCTGCGCAACGAGATTGACGAATTGCAAAGCAGTTCAAAATCGCTCATGCCCGAGGGACTTGAGCGGGAATTAACACCCGCCGATGCGGCCGCGCTGGTGGCCTACATCAGGCGCAACGTACCACTTCCGGTAATAAAACGGTTTCCTGGTAATGAGCCACGCGTGGTGCTCGCTGACAGTTCCGGCGTGTTGACGTTGACACCGTTCGATGCCGAGATTTACGGGCCGACAATCGTCCTTGAAGAGCAACATGGAAACCTCGGATGGTGGAGCAGTGCAGACGACTTTGTCGTCTGGACGATCGATGTCCCACTGGCAGGCGTCTACACGGTCAACTGGACCTGGGCCTGCGACGCGCAAGCAGCGGGCAAAATTGTGACCGTTCACGCGGCTGGCAAATCGATCACGCATCCTGTCAGCAAGACAGAGGGCTGGGACGATTACCAAACGGCAATTCTCGGCGAAATCGAATTGCCCGCAGGCGAAGTCCGGTTAACAATGAAACCGGAAGACCGCCCGTTGCCTGCATTGGCCGATGTCAAATCTCTGGTATTAAAGAGATCGCGATAACCGATGTCCATCTTGCGGTCCACGTTCAATATCGGCAAGAACTGCCGGTCCCGATTTGCTGCACAATTGGTACTCTCCGCAAAGTCGTTAAGGATCGACCTGTCAGATTCCCGATATTGACAGCATGTCTAAGGTCGCTCGTCAGTACGTTGATCGTGTATCCGGAGTTGGCAGCTCTCTGCGGCGGGTTCGCGCACACACTGCTTCCTGCAATCGCAACCGGGGCGCTTGTCCGCAAGCGAAATCGCAATCTGCCGGCACCGGAATCGCAATTCCTTTCGGTTTTCTGGTGGTGGTGGCGGTCGCATGTTGCGGATTGCTGGTCGCCGGATGTACCCGTACTCAATATCGCCAGCAGGCTGACGCGGTTGTTTCAGATGCAGTTGCCGGGGCGACTCAGAATCCCCGATTCCAGTTGCCGGGTCACAACATCGCCATCGATCCGCGATCCCGGCTTTATGATCCAACCGATCCCGATCGTCCACCGATGCCGCCCGATGATCCCGATTCGCATCGTCTGATGGAATGCGTTGACGGTCACCGGGGGTGGCCTTACTGGAACAAGGACGGGGTATTGGACGATGTCGAGGTCAATGACTATCAAGCGTCACTCCCGTACAACGCCGATGGGAAGGTTCGCGTTGATATTCAGGGCGCAATTGATCTTGGCCGGCTCCATTCCCGCGATTATCAGGCCCAGCTCGAAACACTCTATCTTTCGGCACTCGATGTCTCCGCCGAGCGATTTGCGTTTAACTGCCAGTACTTTGGCGGAAATTCGACGCAATACATTGGTCTCGGTCCGCTTCTGGGAGGGGGTTCACATTCTGACAGGCTGACGAACACGACAAACCTGCAGGTCAACCGCATGTTTACGACCGGAGGAACTCTGGTCACCGGAATCGCCAATTCGATCGTGTGGCAATTCTCGGGGAACCGGTCGACCGTCAATACCGGGCTTGTCAACTTTGCCGTCTCGCAACCGTTGCTGCAATTCGCAGGAAGGCCACGAATTCTGGAACGATTGACGCGCGCAGAACGAAATCTGCTGGGCAACGTCCGCCAGTTTGAACGTTATCGCCAGGGATTTTACCTGAGTCTCGCGACAGGCAATTTCACTTCGACCGGGCTTCAGCGAGCGGGCGGTATCTTCGGCGGTTCGGGCCTGACCGGCTTTACCGGAATTGGTGTCGGCGGCTTCGGGGGGATTGGAGCGATCAGCGGTTTCGGGGGAAATATCGGCGCAGGGAGCGGGATTGCGCCGGGTGGAGCGGGTGGCTATATGGGCTTCCTGCAAACGCAACAGATCCTTCGAAACACGCGAGCACGCAATTCGAGGCTGCGTGACACATGGCTGCAACTGACGGCGGCGTTCGATGCCGGGCGACTCGAAAATCGCTTTCAAGTCGATTTTGCCCGTCAGTCGTATTACTCTGGCCAAAGCGAGTTATTGACCGCACTCGCGAATTACCAAACCGGTCTCGACCAGTACAAAACACAACAGCTCGGTCTGCCGCCCGACGTTCCGCTCGATCTTCGAGACGGTTTTCTGGAACAGTTCAACCTGATCGATCCCGAATTGACCCGTCTTCAGGATGACATCAGCAACCGGCTGGAAGTGCTGACGACGGCTCAGGTCGACGGCATTGCCGCTTCCGATGAGTACCCCGTGATCGACTGTTCGAAGCGCGTGCTCGATTTTTCCAGACAGCTCACGAAAGATCTGAAACGCGTCGAAGATGGTTTGCCCGAGCGTCGCAAGGCGCTGGCTGAACTCGCCCGTTTTCCCGAAGTGAGTGACAATCAGTTCGATCTTCGAGCGCTCACGGTCGGCGCGATGGAAGAACGCATTACCGTTCTGCGTCAGGAACACGATCGTGTGACGGCCGAACTTGAAAGTCTCGCAAGTCGCGTCGACGAACTTGCACGCGAAACAGATCTGGAACCAGAGCAGCTCGCTCGGGCGGAAAAAGAAGTTCTGACGCGATTGTCTGGATCGTTGCTTGAATTGTCGTTACTTCAAGCGCGCGCCAGACTGCACGGCATCGCGATCATTCCGACCCGATTGACTGCAGAAACGGCTTTTCAGGTGGCGCTGTCCCAACGCGCCGACTGGATGAATGCCAAAGCGGCCCTCGTCGATTCCTGGCGGCTGATCCGTTACAACGCCAATGCACTTCGAACGAATTTGACGGTCAACGTCAGTGGTGGCCTCGAAAATGTCTCGTCGACGGCAAGTAATGGTGTGAAAACGAGTGGCACCGACGGACAGATGCAAGCGGGAATCACGATTGACCCGCCGCTGACCCGGGTTCTCGAACGCAACCAGTTTCGACAATCGCTGATCGACTATCAACAATCGCGTCGAGCACTCATGTCGGCCCGCGATCAATTGAACGCAGGACTGCGATTCCGCGTGCGGCAGATTCGTCTCGATCAGATCAATCTGGAGCTGCGTCGACTGGCCGTCGATGTGGCAATCACCCAAACTGATGTCGCTCGACTGAAGCTGGTCGAACCTGAAAAGCCGACAACTGACGGAAAGCCCGGTACCACCTCGCCCACGGTCGCCCGCGACCTCGTCGATGCACTCGGTTCACTTCTCGGAACACAACAGGCTTTTATCTTTACCTGGACTGACTACGAAATCCTGCGCCGGCTTCTGGATTTTGATCTTGGAACGATGCGGCTGGACGAGCACGGAATGTGGATTGATCCCGGTCCAATGACTGACGAAATGATGCTGGGACGATACTACGAGAACTGCCCCGATCCGTTGCATCCGGACGAAATCGCATTTCCGGCCGGGTTCGGAACCGGGGCGCCAGGAGAATTGCCGCCCGAGCCGGGCGACCTGGAACTGCCACCTCCGAGCGACCCCGATCACTCGTGACGCAGTGCTTCGATCGGGTCCATGCGAGCCGCTTGCATCGCGGGGTACAGACCAAAAACGACCCCTACAAAAACCGAAATCGCGAACGCCAGCGGAACCGACCAGTTCACAATTGTCGGTTCCATTGTGCGTATCACATCGGGCATCTGCGAGACGACGTTCGGAGCAACCTTTTCGACACCCCATCGGATCAGATTGATCGAAGGTCCGCAGGCCAGCCCCGCGAGAATTCCAACCGTCCCACCCATCACCGACAGCGTGATCGTTTCTCTGAGAAACTGCCGCGTGATGTCTGACTGCGTGGCACCCAGCGCGCGACGGATTCCGATTTCTTTTGTTCGTTCGGTCACTGTCGCCAACATGATGTTCATGATGCCGATTCCGCCAACGAGTAGCGAAATGACGGCGATGATGCCCAGAAACAGCATAAACATTAACCGCATCGCCCGTGCGCGTTCCAGCAGTTCAAGCGGTATTGTAATACCATAATCGACAGCGGTGTGGTGCGGCGACAACGTCGCGCGGATGATATCGGCAGTCTCGATCACATGGGCGACATCGACGGCTTGCAATGTGATCTGACTGAGCTCGACGCGTTCGCCCTCGAAGGAACCACTGCGTCGTGTCATGACCATGTCGCCGACTCGCAGCCATAAGGTTTGGATCGGGACGTAGACATCGCGAGAAAAGTCCTGGGCGGCCAGTGATCCGCCGATCCCGGCCGAAGGAGCTCGCTGTTTGACCAGTCCGACGACCCGATAATAATCTCGTTCGATTTTGATTGATCGTCCCAACGGATCTTCATAAGAAAACAGCCGGTCTGCGGTTTCAGCCGAGAGGACGCAAACGTTCTGCCGTTCTTCGCAATCGGTTTCTGTCAGGAACCGACCGCGATCGACTTCCAGTCGGGTAATTTCAGCATAGTCGGGAACGCATCCCACCATTCGCCCGTCGACCAGGCGATCCAGGTACCGGAATTCGCGTCGCACTTC
Source organism: Schlesneria sp. (assembly GCA_025353525.1). GTDB lineage: Bacteria > Planctomycetota > Planctomycetia > Planctomycetales > Planctomycetaceae > Schlesneria. The sequence goes on from JANXOO010000018.1 coordinate 7,692, forward strand.
ACGAATCGGCACCGATCGCTTCACCGTCGGCAACGTCTCCATGATGCGGGCAAGATCCATACGAGTGATCCCATAGGGAATAATGCCGCGTCGGCCCGCAGTTGTTTCTGAAGGGGGTTTGATCGAACGTACGATGATGTTGTCGGCACCCAGACCTTCGATCTGCTTCTGGACGGCCTGACCAATCCCTTCGCCGATGGCGAGCAGCCAAATGACACTCGCTACACCGATCGCCACACCCAAAATCGTCAACAACGATCGCAGTGGGTGCAGGAACAAGCCTTTCAGGCTGCTCCACGACGAACTGACAATTCTGTCGATCACCACATTCACGTTGCGCCCCGTTTGTCGGTAGTGGCGGCGATGGGTGTTGCAGATGCAGAAGTCCCGGATTTTTCGGTCGGCTTCGCGGTTCCGCTCGAAGCGTCTGTGTCCTTCAAACCGACGCGCACCAGATGCGCTCGCGGATTCATCACGACTTCGTCGTTGGGGCCAATCCCGTCTTTGATGATGATGAATTTGTCGTTCGTCGAGCCAATCAGCAGTTCTCGCAATGCGAGTCTGGTCGATGTCTCGCGAACGATGGCGTAGTGTTTGCCGGACCGTTCGACGACACACTGAACCGGAACTTGCAGAACATCGGCCTGGGTTTCGACGCGGATTGACACTTGCGATGACATCCCCGGTTTTAATGTTTCAGGCGGGTTGTCGAGGAGGATCAGTGCGTCGTATTCCTTCGTATTCGGATTGAACCAGTTTTCGTCCGAGGCATAGGCGCTGACGGTTTTCACTGTTCCTTTCAGTTCAGAACCTCGCAAGGCTTCGATGCGAACGGTGGCTGCCATTTCCGGTTTGACCCGATCAACGCGCGCCTCACCGACTTTTGCTTTGACTTGCATCTTGCTGATGTCGGGCAATTTGACGATGACCTGTCGTTCTCGGACACGGTTTCCCTTGCGAATGAAAAAATCGTCCTCGCGCCACCGGTTTTGATTGTTGTAGACAACTTGTCCCGTCGTTGTTGCCTTGATCACACACTTTTCGAGCTGACTTTCGAGGTTGGTCAGTTTCTCGCCCTCGATTTCAAATTTGGATTTTTCCGAAGTGACATTCGATTCAGCCGTTTTGATATCCGTATCGTGTTTCTTCAGCGTCTTGGGTCTCGTGTAGTCTCG
>JANXOO010000116.1 GCA_025353525.1 Schlesneria sp.
TTTTGTTGGCAAGTGGCGTGAAGGATTCGATGTCGTGTTTGGTCGACGCGTCAAACGCGACGCGACATTTTTCATGCAGTATGCCTATAAGGCGTTTTATCGCATTTTCGATTTTTTCTCCTACGTCCGCGTGCCTCACGACGCTGGCGATTTCTCGTTGATGGACAGGCGGGTTGTGAACGCGATTCTGCAGTTTCCGGAACGCGATCTGTTTCTTCGCGGCGTCCGCGCTTTCGCCGGATTCAGGCAAACGGGCGTCGATTATCATCGCCCTGAGCGGATGTTCGGCCATTCAACAAACAACCTGGCAAAGAACATCAACTGGGCGAAAAAGGGGATTTTGAGTTTTAGCAATACGCCTTTGAATATGCTCAGCGTGATGGGTGTCAGTCTGTTGATCCTGACAATTTTTCTATCCCTGGTTCAAATCGGGATTCGGCTCATTCGCCCCGACTGGGTGCCTTCCGGCGTAACGACGATCCTTTTAACGATCGCCTTTTTCGGTTCATTGTCGGTGTTTTCGATCGCCGTACTCGGTGAGTATCTGGCGAAAATCTTTGAAGAAGTAAAAAACAGGCCGTTATACATATGCCGCAGCGTGATTCGGGACGGCCAGATTCGTAATCCCGCTTCTGCGGCGCAATCGACGTCGATAAAGTCCCGAGGTTCGGAGCGGGATTGATGCACGGGACGAGTACAAATTATTTCGACCGAGGATTGGCATGCTGAAGGAACGCACGTGTCCGGTCTGTCAGCTCGCATCGTCGGCATTGTTTGCTGAATCGACCGTCGATCCGAACAAGCTGGATGAATACGCCTACGCCTCTCGAAAGATGCCCGAGTATATGCATCATCGTTTGATGAATTGCCTCTCATGCGATCTTGTCTATGCCAGTCCGGTCCCCGACGATTTCGAATTGGCGAAGGCTTACGAAGAAGCGGGATTTGATAGTCAGGAATTGGCCATTCGTGCGGCGGCAACCTACGCCCGGATCATTCGGCAACACATCAGAAAACTTCCTGATCGACGATGTGCAATTGATATCGGAACGGGAGAAGGGGCATTCCTGCGACAGCTCCTGGGTCTCGGTTTTCAGGAAGTTTTCGGGGTCGAACCGTCACGAGCTCCCGTCGAATCGGCCAGCCCGGAAATCAGGAAGCTGATTAAACAGGCGATGTTTGATGAGAAACTGTTTGCGCCCCGGTCTGCGACGCTAGTGACCTGCTTTCAGACGATTGAACACGTGCCGGATCCGTTGCAACTTTGCAGGCACGCATTTCAGACCCTGATTCCGGGTGGAATGATCTGCCTTGTGGGACACAATCGTCGTTCACTGTCGGCGAGAATGCTTGGGAAAAAATCACCGATATTCGATCTCGAACACCTGCAGTTGTTTTCCCGAACGAGCCTTGAAACGCTGCTGAAGACGAGCGGATTTATACAAATAGAGATCAAGCCGTTCTGGAACGCTTACCCGCTGGCGTATTGGGCTAAATTGTTCCCGGTCCCGCGTCGATTGAAGCCGATTGTGCTCGATGCACTGAAGCGGACCCGAATCGGCGAACTTCCAATCGCACTTCCAGCGGGAAACCTGATCGCAGTCGGGGTGCGTCCGTAAGGGCGCAGATTGTTAGCGGTCCATGATGGAACTCCGACTGTCAGGGTTCACGGCCGATCGCTGGCGGGTTGGCGGTCCGGCGGATGTAGACGGCATGGATGTCAGACTGGTCCAGCAAATCAAAGTCATTCTTCAGCCCGTCTTCGATCTCCATCGAATCGCCGGCAACACCGCGTGAATTGGGGAACCGTGCGACAACAATTGATTGCGCCGACATCTCCAATATATCGTGCTGAATTCGTTCTGACTGACGCCTCGTAATCGGAACCGCCGGGTTGTAACGTCCGACCGGCGGAAGACCGATCGCCATTAACCAAAGGGTCGGGTCTTCACCCACGACGACCGGTACTGTCTCTGGAAAATCGCGACCCTGTTGTTTGCCGATTCGTTGAATTCGGGCAATCAGTTCGGGAACGGTCGGTTTTGGCGTGGGGATGGATCGCATTCGTGAAATGCTGGTTCCGATGAACGATGGATATTCGCGAACATTTCGACTGAGCAATAGCGATAGCATGACTCCGCCCGTTACGACGGCGGCAAGTCGTCGGGCATTTTTTCGATTCGCAGAATCTGTCTGACGATCCAGCGGAAAGCGGTTGGCAACCGCGTCCATGATCAGCCAGATCGCGGGAAGTATTGCGTAGTACAGATTGTAAGTGAGCGAACGATTGACGAAGACCATCAGCAACCCGAAACCGATCGTTCCCAGAAAGGCTCGCATCAGATCCTTTGAACCTGATTGGCCGACGCACGCCCTCGAGAGGGAAGTGCCAATTGCATTTGAGCAGGCCAACAACGACACAAGAAAAACGAGCGTGCCGAGCGGGTCGTGACGTAACACGTCAGACAACGGCAATGCGCTGAATCCGCCACCGTAGGCCAGCACGGATTCGAAGTATCCGGACCAGAATTGCGGTTTCGCGATTGTTCCGCGACTGACGACGAACAATCCGGTGCCCGCCGATACTCCATACGCGATCCAGATTGAAAGCAGGGCGTGTCGGTGACCGGTGTCTTGTCTTGAAATTGACCTTATGAGAATCAGTCCGGACACCACTGCGAGTCCTGCGAGAGTATAGATGCCGGTGTCGACTCCGAACAAAATCGACAGTCCGCCCGAAGTGCCCGTCAAAACTGCCCATTGTCGCCACTTTGGGTTGTCGAGTTTCAGGATGCCGATGGCCATCACCATATCGAGTGGACAACGCAGGATCGTCGAGCCTGGCGTGACCCATCGGGGAATTCCAACACCGCAATACATGGTCAGCCAGATGCCCGCGAGCAACCCCACCAGTGACCAGAGGCGATCCCTGGTCGAGAGCCTTAACGCGAAATAGGCGACCATGAAATAGAGGCAAGCAAAGCCGGGAAACGTCGCAAAAAACGTCGTGTGATCGACGTGACAGTATTGGTCGATCATCGAGTACACCAGGACCCAGCCACCTCCATATTGGCTGTAGACATCCGTTCCAAGTGCTTTCCCGAAGCGAAAGGCCTGCAATGGACCCATCAGGTAAAAGTCGACATGGTGGAATCCGTCGCAAACAAAGGCACGTTCCATCAATCGATCGGGGCGAACCACCAGAACCAGCGACGCCACCATGATCAGTGCGACAAGATCGCCCCAACCGAGCCACCTTCCCGAGAAATCCTGATCGGTATTTGCGACGGCAGGTGCAAGACTGTTCGTGCCGCGATCTGTATTACGTTCCCGGCGTTCACGCAGGAACGCAACAGGCAGAATGACGGCGAACAGGCCCGCGACAACGTAGATTGGAAGATCGGAG
>JANXOO010000157.1 GCA_025353525.1 Schlesneria sp.
GCGGCTGCCGATGCGGCCGCTGCAGCAGCCGCATCGGCGTTTGCTTTCGCTGCATCCGCGTCTTTTTGTTTCGCCGCAGCAACGGCAGCGGCGACTGCGGTGGCTTGATCAGAGACCGCTTTTTGCTGAGCCGTTAGCACCGTCGACGCAGTTGTCACTTCCGCAGCGTGCGCAGCGGCCTCAGCAACTGCCAAGGCGTTATCTGCGTCAACTTGTGCCTTAACGGCGGCCAGGGCGGCCTGTTCGGCGACCTGTTTGGCGACCTTTGCGGCCGCCACGGCCGCTGCGTCGACAGTGTCGTCCGCAGCAACCGGATACCCGGAGACAGTATCGACAGGTACGACTGCCGGAATCAACAAGTGCTGCGTGACACCATACGGCGTCGCCAATTGAACATCGACAAACTGCGCGGATACATCGCCGACCAGCATCGGATGCGGCGGAATATTCACTCGCATCACCTGACGACTTAACAACTGTTGATTTTTGGGAGTGATTTGTTGTCCGCCCGCAATCACCGAGGTCTGATGCACACTAAAATGGTTTCCCACCAGGAACACGGTGCCCCCGTAGGTAGGATTGATCGCCGACGTTCCGTACCAGCCAACCAGTTCAGGAGCCAATTCCGTCAGCCCTGCGTTGAACATCGCGAATCCACCCAGCGTGTTTTCGTAGGGAATCTGGACCTGTGTCGACTGCAGTGGCAGTCGCGATTCGAGCTGGCGGACCTTTTCGACGAGATGAAACATGTCCTGGTCTCGGAAGCAGGCCCCGTCGACAACGCAGTTCGAATTGTTCTGCAGCGACTTCACTCGTTGGCCCAATTCAATCGCGTCGCTGGAGGTGGTATGTTTCTTACCGGGATTGACCAGGCTGAACCAACTGGTACTGACGTTCAAAGTCGCATAGGGGACGAACGACGGCATGATCACCACCGCATAACATTCACGAATGCCGGGTTCCAGTCGCCGTTGCTTCAGCAATGCATTCTTGTTCGGTCCACCGATGAGCAAGTCGCGGAACAGAACTTTGGCGTTGGTCTCAACGTCAGGGACCTGAAAACGGGGATAGAAGCGCCAGCCGAATGTCTCTTCGCCGTGCGAAAACCCGATGGACGTGCCGTTCAGGTCCACAGTGGCATAATCGAATTCCAGGCGACGAGCATACCGCAGCATGTTCTGGGCACTGATGCCCCCATTGACGAATGCCAGCGACATTGCCAATTGCATCTCGCGGCGAGTGCTGAACGTCGATTGCAGATTTTGCTCTTGTGCAGCGGGGTCGAGCGCGAAGACGTGAATGGGCCATCGGCAATTCACATACTGATTAAAGACCTGTCGTGCTTCGCATGAAGGATTGGTTCCGTAGAAATCGATACCCTCGGCCGATGCCACCAGATTCCCTTTCAGACTCGCCGACTCGCGGATGTCTTCCTTGAGCTTGTCATTCAGCAGCGCCGACTCGACGACAATCGCCCAGACCAGAGCTCGCGAATTGCCAATCATTGAGCCAGTCGAGTTGCCCGTGATGTCGTCCATTTGGGCAGCGAAATCTCCACGAATGTTGCTGATTTTCAAGGAGTCAAAGTTACGAATACACCGGGCAAGTCCTTTTTGGGACGAGCAGGTCTCCCATAAGGACTGGTTCGTATCCTGTTTTAGCAATTCGTATGACGCGAACAGCTTCTCGCGCAGATGACCTTGAACGTCTGGCAGATGAACGTACGTTTGATTCCGGTCTGCCGCAGTTCGAGAGAACTGCTCTTTTGCCAAGGCATTTTTCGTAGAGATTGCAAGCAGGAAAAACCACTCGTTACCGTACACTTGCGTAGCTTGATCCGGAGGAAATGGCATTTGAGCACGACGGGACTTCGATTGAGGAGCGATCAATCCACTGAAGGTGAAAGGCAACAATCGTCCAAGACCTCTCCCAAATTCTTGCGCAGCTTTGACCCTCAGAGTTTGCTTATTTGAATTTGGTTCATCGGGAGCTTTCGCCCACGCTTGGAGCAATTGGTCGACGAAAGCCCATTCCGGTCTTTCAAAAATCGGCTGGAGCGAAGGTCGCAATCGGTACCTTTCAAGATCATCAATGAACGTCGTTAACAACACACGTTTTTCTTCCGTGTTCGTTGTTGACGCGACTGCGTCGGCAAAGCCTGCAGCCCGGTCGACCCAATTAAAGAAGCCCTGAACCTCGAGTGCAGCCTTGGGATCAAGGTAGTCTTTATTTTCCGTATCATTAATGAACTTCGTGATCGGAAACGCGAGTTGGTCAATCAAGTCGTTGACGACGAGGTTCCGGAATGTCGTCGGCAGAAGTTCATCACTCAGATACGGCCGCATCGTCATCGTGATCTCGGCCCCGTACCCGATGTCGGTCCGTTTACCAGGCAACAGTGAGACGGGCAGCCTCACCAGATTCAGCGCATAACCCGGTGAATCAGCCGTGTCGTCGCCGTCATTGATCCGTCGCAATTCCTGAAGATGGTTCAAATACTGCGATTGTTGATCC
>JANXOO010000189.1 GCA_025353525.1 Schlesneria sp.
TCGACAAAGCCGAGACCGAGCGTGAGTCAGCAATGCTTGTCAACCGCCGTGGTCCGGGAATTCTCGCCGACTACTGTCGCGAGCACGACATCAAGTTGCTTCATATCGGGACGGACTATGTGTTCGATGGCAATGCCGGTCGTCGACCGTGGACGGAAGAGGATGTTCCGTCGCCGATGAGCACGTATGCTCTGAGCAAATTTGCGGGGGAGCAGTTGGTACGCACGCACTGCCCGCGTCACTTCGTTGTGCGGACGTGCGGACTTTACGGAAAGAACGCATCGCACGGAAAAGGAAACTTCGTCGAAACGATGCTCCGTCTGGGTCGGGAGCGACCGGAATTGAAGGTGGTCAGTGACCAGCGATGTACTCCAACATCAACGGCTAACGTCGCCAGTGTGTTAATCGAACTGCTGATGACCGACGCCTACGGACTCTATCACGCCACAAACGCAGGCGACTGCTCGTGGTTCGAATTTGCCAGCGAGATTGCGAGACGATCAAATTTTCGGGCAAAAATGACTTCAATCACAACTGCCGAATACGGAGCCCGGGCGCGGCGCCCAAGTTATAGTGTGCTCGATTGCTCGAAGCTGGAACGCGTGTTGGGTCACAGAATGCCGGTATGGCAAAAAGCGTTGTCAGAATACCTAGGCAGTGCCGGTGCCTGGTGAGCAGCATTGGTTGGGCTGAGGTGGAATTCTCAAATTTCTTCCAAGGCGGGATTTTCCTTCAGGCAAAAAACCGAAACCCGCTCATTCGAGGTCAAGGATCGACCTTTTTGATTGCAGGCCGATTAAGTTGTAAGGTATTATTGCGAAATGCCTTGTGTCGAAATTGAGGTCGATCGAACAAAAACTTTGCGGTTTCTCGACGAATGTTTTCGCTGCTCGCGTTGTTATTCTCTGAAGAGAATTTTCCGGGACGCCGATTCCGGGTAGGGCGAATGGGGCGTGTGCCGAGTGGCGTGTGCCGTACGAAATGATGAGAGGAGTCGGTGAGAGATGCTGATGGATCTGACACGAACGAAATCGATTTTCGCCGGGCAAATTACCAGCCGCCTGGAATTCTCCCGAAAGGTGATGATTCTTGTTGCGATGGCCGTTCTTCCCGCGACCGGATTCGTGCCTGCCATTGGACTTGGTGCCGACGAATCGTCGTTCACGACGGGATCTTCCGATGTCATTATCCAGGAGATCAACTCACAGGTCAGATCGACATGGAAAGACAACGAAGTCGACCCGTCGCCCCTTGCCGATGATTCCGAATGGATGCGTCGCGTTTATCTCGATATCGTCGGCCACATCCCGCCTGTTGACGATGTCGAAAAATTCATGGCAGACAAAGACAAGGCCAAGCGAACGAAATTGATCGACCGGTTACTCGACGATCCCGGTTACACTCGCAACTGGACCACGATCTGGACCAATTTGTGTATTGGTCAGCAGACACCACGTCGGGTCAGCCGTGAGGGGATGCAAAAGATTTTCCGCGAGGCGTTTGGCAAGAATCGACCATGGAAAGATGTCGTTGCCGATCTGGTCTCTGCCGAAGGGCATTACGAAGAAAACGGTGCGGTCAATTTTCTGCTTGCCCAGATGCAGGATCAGGACGATGGCGTTCAGATGACGGCCAAGACGACTCGGCTGTTCATGGGGATGCAGGTCCAGTGCACTCAATGCCACGACCATCCGTTCAACGACTGGAAGCAGGATCAGTTCTGGCAATACAACAGTTTTTTCCGCCAGACTGCCAAAGTCGATCATCGGCGATTCGACCAGAAGTCAGGTCGGATGGTCGACGACTTTTCCGAGATTGTCGAGCGAAATTTTGCCGGGCCGGTCTACTTTGAAAAACGAAGCGGCCTGATGAAAGTTGCGTACCCGGTCTATTTCGGGACGGAAGTCAATCCCGATGGCGGGACCGACCGACGCAAGGAATTGGCTCGGCTGATGACGACTGGCGAGCGACCAATGATCTCGGTCGCCTACATCAATCGGCTGTGGGCTCATTTCTTCGGATACGGGTTTACGAACCCGATCGACGATATCAGCACGCATATCCCCGTCACTCACCCGGCGTTGTTCGATCGTCTGGCGGACGAATTTGTTAAAAGCGGTTACGACTGCAAGCAGGCGATGCGGTGGATTGCCAATAGCGAACCGTACAACCTGACGAGTCGCGGGACAAAGAAAAATCATCTCGACAATCCTGCAATCGGTGAGGCGGCGCTGTTCACACACGTCTATGTCAAGTCGCTGACGGCTGAACAATTGTACGATTCGCTGATTATTGCCACGAACGCACACAAATCGGGACGATCGGGCTGGGAACAGGCAGAAATCCAGCGGCGTGACTGGCTGCAGCAATTTGTTCGGACGTTTGGAACCGACGACGGTGAAGAATCGAGTTCCTTCGACGGGACGATTCCGCAGGCGCTGATGATGATGAACGGCCCGTTGGTTCGCGATGCCGTCAACGTCAAGCCCGGCAGCCAACTGCACGATTTGTTGACAGGTAAAGGCAACGACGTTCAGAAAGTACAAAAGCTCTATTTGACCGCACTCGGCCGAAATCCGACCAAACCAGAACTCGCCAACGCCCAGAAGTTCTTCCAGGGGAATCAGGATACCCTGGCCGTCTATCAGGATTTGTTCTGGGCGCTGCTTAATAGCAATGAATTTGTTTTCAACCACTAAATGTCTGCTGCCCTGACCGGATTGCCTGACAACACGCGTTCACAACACCATATTCGTTTACCACACCATTACGAAAGAAAATTATGAATTTGTTCACATCGTCGGGAATGTCACGACGCCATTTTATGGGACATCTGGCCGCCAGTGCCGCGACCATTCCCGCGTTAAATTTTATTTCACACGTCAAAGCCAATGCGGCGGAACTGAAGAAGAAGCAGAAGGCCTGCATCCTGATGTGGATGAGTGGCGGTCCACCATCGATCGATATCTGGGACTTGAAACCTGACTCCAAAAACGGTGGTGAATTCAAGCCAATCAGTACCAAAGGTAATTTGCAAATCAGCGAACACATGCCGAAGACGGCTGCGGTAATGGACAATCTCTCGGTGATTCGTGCCATGAGTACCCGCGAAGCCGATCACGGTCGCGGTCGATACTACATGCACACGTCGTACATTCCAAACCCCACGGTCGTTCATCCTGCCTTCGGGTCGGTCGTCAGTTATGAAGTCGGATCGAAGCGGAAAGACCTCGAAATTCCTGCCTTTATCTCGATCGGCGGTGGCGGTTCCAGTCCCGGATTCCTCGGAATGACGCATTCTCCGTTCCTCGTCGATGCCAGCGGTCGGATCAACAATGCCGATCCTGGTGATGTCGGTCCTGATCGTATGGAACAGCGATTGCGGATGCTCGGTTCTGTCGAAGACGGTTTTATCCGCTCGGATCGCGGCGAATCGGGACAGGCTCACAAGGACGTTTACCTGAAGGCCGTCAATCTGATGCGATCGAAGCAAATGGAGGCCTTCAAGATTGAGCAGGAAAAGAAGGAAGTGGTCGACGCGTATTCGGGGGCACCGGCTCAGGGCGGCATGATGGGTGGTGGCGGCCAGTTTGGTCGCAGCCTGTTGATGGCCCGGCGGCTGGTCGAATCAGGTGTCCCGTTCGTCGAAGTCGATTTCGGTGGTTGGGACTTGCACGCCAACGTTTTTGAAACACTGAAGAATCAGCGATTGCCCGCTCTTGATGCCGGGATCGCCGCATTGACCTCCGACCTGAAGCAGCGCGGAATGCTGAACGATGTCGTGCTTGTCTGGATGGGTGAATTCGCCAGAACGCCACGCATCAATCAGGATGTCGGGCGCGACCACTGGGCCAACAGTTGGTCTGTCATGATCGGCGGTGGCGGACTGAAGGGAGGGCTTGCAATCGGTGAAACCGACAAGGATGGCCTGTCTGTGAGCAGTCCGAAGAGCTACCAACCAGGCGACGTCTGGGCCACGGTCGCTCACGCGATGGGAATTCCGCTCGATACAGTTCACAAGTCGAAGAACGGTCGTCCGATGAAACTGGCCAACGGTGGCACGGCAATCCAGGAACTGGTCGGTTAGGACATTTCGGGTACGTGACGTGACATCGGAAACTTCGCCGGGTGCCGAATTCGTTCAGCTTTTTACGCACCATCAGCGGCGGTTGTTTTTGTATATCCTGTCACAGGTCTGCAATCCTTCGGATGCAGAAGAGATACTTCAGGAGACCAATGTCGTCATCTGGAGTAAGTCCTCACATTTTCAACCAGGAACGAATTTTCTGGCCTGGGTCAGTCAAATTGCCAGTTTTGAAGTGATGAAGTTTCGCACACGCCGAAAGCGGGAAAAGTTGTATTTCAGCGACGAGTTTTTGCAGACGGTGGCCCAGGAGAGTCTCGCACGTTCCGATGAGCTTGAGATGCGACGTACGGCGTTGTTCGAATGCCTCAAAACCCTGCGTCCGAAAGATCGATCGTTGATTGAACTACGTTATGCGCCTGGCGAGCGAGCCAACCGACTTGCCGAAAAAATCGGCCGACCGGCGAATGCCGTCTATCAGTCGCTCGCTCGAATCCGCCGTGTCTTGCTCGATTGCATCGAGAAGCGTTTGAGTGCCGAGGCGATGCCATGAATCTCGAACTTCGATCGCCGACGGAACTGGAAACGCTGCTGGAAGCCCTCTGTGAAGACCGCCTGGCACCTGCAGACGCGGCGCGACTGGAACGCATGGTCCTGTCGTCGCCCGAAGCCCGCTGGAGATATCTGACGTACATGGACTTGCACGGGACGCTGTTCTGGGACGCCGCCGGTGCCGGTTCTCCCGAGCCGCTTTCATCACATGAATTGCCTGTGCATGAATGGCCGTCTCACGAAAACGTGGTGATCCATGGTTCTTCGATCCGGGATTTGCCAGCCGTCGCCGCCGGGGTTGCTGCTTTCCGACAACCTGCCTCCCGTCATGCGCCACGCCCTCATGCTCTGACGTTGACTTCGATCTCGGCCTGCGTGGCGATTGTCGCTCTTGTCGCATGGAACCTGTCCGGCCCGGCGAAACCATCGCAGGTGGTTGTCCGCGAAGGACGGCCATTGCCGGTCGCGGATGCGAACGAAGCAACCGGCGACGCGGGGACAACAGGCGACGCGGGGACGAAAGGAGTGTTGCGTACGTACGGACCGCCCATTGTCATTGCTGATGCGGTCGCGGTAGAAACTGACGCCCCCTCTGTCGAAACTGACTCATTACGGACGATTGCCGGTGGACAGTTACCGACCGTCATTCCGGTCTCCAGTCACGAGGTTGTTGCGCGGATTGACAGTGAAATCCGATCGCGATGGGAAGAACTGGGTCTGCAGCCGTCGGTAAAAGCGGACGACGCGGAATGGCTGCGGCGGATTTCTCTTGATTTGCTCGGTCGAGTTCCTGCAGTTGCCGAGGCCGAATCGTTCTTTGCCGATTCGAGCGCGGACAAACGCGAAACATTGATTGAACGGTTACTCGACGATCCGGAATATGTCCGGAATTTCACTACAAAATGGACGAATCTGTTACTCGGAAGAAGTTCAAATCCGCTGGTGAATCGCGACGCGTTCCGGAAATTCTTGCGGCTCAGTTTCGCAGCAAACCGCCCTTGGAACCGGCTTGTGGCCGATCTTGTTTCTGCTGAAGGGAATAACTCGGAAAATGGCGCCACTAATTTTCTGATCGCACATTTGAATAACGACGCTGCGCCGGCGACCGCTGTTGCGTCGCGGCTGTTCCTCGCACGACAAGTTCATTGCAATCAGTGCCATAACAATCCGTTCGACGAGACGAAGCAGATTGCATTTTGGGAATTGAACAGCTTCTTCCAGCAGACGACATGCGTACCTCGACAGCGCCGCGATCCCGGTACGGGACGCGTGTTGCAGTCGTTCACAGAACTCGTTACACGAGACGCCGGTGGGCCGACATACTTTGAAACACAAACAGGATTGATGCGAGTTGCCTATCCTCGCTTCGGCGGTCGCGAGATTGATCCGAGTCCCGATACGAATCGTCGTCATGAACTGGCGCGACTCATGACCGACGGCGAACAACCGCAACTGGCGGCCGCGTTCGTCAACCGGATGTGGGAACATTTTCTGGGCTGCGGCTTCACGCGCGATGTCAACGATCTTGGACCGCATCAACCCGCAAGTCACCCCGAATTGCTGGCAGTTCTGTCCGAACAATTCATCCGCAGCGGGTACGACATCAAGCAGCTGATCCGCTGGATTTGCCAATCAGAGCCGTATCAGCTGACCAGCCGATTCGCGGAGTCGAACCAGAACGACGATCCGCCGCTGGGGGAACTTCCCGCATTCAGCCGGATGTACGTCAAGTCGATGACGGCCGAACAGACATATGACTCACTTCTGACGGCAACAAAAGCGCATCGTGTCGGGGCTGCCGACTGGATGCAGGCCGAACAAAATCGTCAGCAGTGGTTGCAGCAGTTCATCGTTGCCTCCAACAACGATGACAATGATGAGACGATGGCCTTCGACGGTTCGATCGGAAACGCGCTGTCGCTGATGAACGGGCCGCTGATCGAAAGGGCGCTCGACACATCGGCAGGAAGCTTTCTGGGTGAAGTGATCCGCCAGAAATCGACCGAAGCCGAGAAAATCCGCTCGTTGTGCCTTGCGACGTTATCAAGACCGCCGAGCCCGACCGAGTTTTCGACGATGAGAAAACTCGTTCGCGACGGCTCGTCGAATCGTGGGGCCAAAGGTCAGCCGGTCGAAGCCTACCAGGACCTCTTTTGGGCGCTGCTCAATTCGAATGAGTTCGCGTCGATCCATTAAGGCGACTTCCAGCGGGTTGCGGGGGCAGGCTGCACTGTGCATACTATTGTCTATACTTTGCATCAAGCTTCGCCGCGAGCAGTCACCAGCGAATGAGTCGCCTCACATTGCTCTCAGTGACTCGATCCGCCCTCTCCTTTCGGAAACGACCATGAACGAATTCCCGGATTGCCCGAACAGTTCCGATTCGCGATTCTCGCGCCGCAATTTTGTTCAAACGGTCGGGGCCGCTGCGGCGGTCGCTGCTGTCGGCCCCCGCATTGGTAACGGAGACGAGACTTCAAAACCGGCGCCGGAGTCTCTGGTCAAAAAGCTGTACGATTCGATGACGCAGACTCAGAAGGATGAGGTCTGTTTCGACTGGGACCACAAGGATGATCGCGGCCTGTTGCGGATGCACGTCTCGAACAACTGGCAAATCACTGGCGACCACAAGATCGCTTCGGGGTATTACACGGACGATCAGAAAGACATGATCGAAGCACTGTTTTGGGGCCTGTACGCTCCGGACTGGCACAGTCGGATCAAGAAACAATTACAGGACGATGCCGGGGGTTACGGCAAGGAGCAATCGATCGCGATTTTCGGACAACCCGGGGCCGAGAAATTTGAATTCGTGATGACGGGTCGGCACCTGACGATCCGCTGCGATGGCAACAGCGTCGACAATGTCGCCTTTGGCGGCCCGATTTTCTACGGTCATGCGGCAAGCGGATTTGACGAAAAGGTTGGCCATCCGGGTAACGTTTTCTGGTATCAGGCGCAAAAGGCGAATGCACTTTACAAGATGCTTGACGGCAAACAGCGTTCGCAGGCATTGATTGAACAGGCACCCGACGAAAGCAAAGTACATTTCGGCGGCCCCGATGGTCGACCTCAGGGGATCATGATCGGTGAACTCGCTGCCGATCAGAAGGATCATGCACAGAAAGTTCTTGATGCACTGCTCGAACCGTATCGGACGGTCGACCAGGCGGACGTTCGCAAGTGCCTGAGTGCTCAAGGGGGACTCGACAAATGCCGACTTGCTTTTTATCAGTCCGACGATCTGGGCAACGACGGCGAATGGGACAATTGGCGACTCGAAGGGCCTTCGTTCGTCTGGCACTACCGCGGAACACCTCACGTCCACGTATGGGTCAACATTGCCGACGACCCGTCGGTTAAAATCACTGCGAACGGGTGAAAACGGGACTGTCCGCATCACAATAGCGGTAAGTTGACCGGTAGTGGAAAATTTACCGGCTGAAAAACGGGGACTGGCTCCAGGTCTTCCTGTTGCCGGTCCCCGTTTTTGACCGAGCGGTATTTACTTTCCTGCCGGTCGCCCAAGTCTAATGACCCCGCCAGGACTCGAACCAGGATGGCCAAACGGGTCCAGGCTCCATTGTGAGGTAAGTTCGCCGCGCGGTCGAATGGAGGAATGGAATTCTGACCGCTTCCCGGTCCATTCGACCCAATCGGGGTCGCCGAACGGACGGCTTCGCCTGCCGGGTTCGCGAACAGCATCGGGTAAGCTTTTC
>JANXOO010000192.1 GCA_025353525.1 Schlesneria sp.
GTGGCAAAACGACGATCAGACTCAAAACGCACGCGGACACTTTCCATAACTGACTCATGTTGCAAACTCCGGTTGGGAAGAGACTAATGGTTTTTGACGGTTTCGAGTAACTTGTCGATAATGTGCTCGACGGTTTGTCCGGCCGCTTCAGCGCGATAATTGATCAGAATTCTGTGACGCAGTACAGGGGCGGCGAGGGCACGAATATCGTCCCACGTGACGTTGGCGCGACCTGCCAGCAGCGCTCTTGCCTTGCCACCCAGCACAAGGTACTGGGCGGCGCGCAGCCCTGCACCCCATGAGACCCATTCGTCGATAAAGCCGGGGGTACCGGCCTGTTTCGGCCGCGATGCAGCCGCGAGTCGCACAGCATATCGCACAACATCTTCAGCGACGGGAACCTTGCGAACAAGGGCATGGATCTGTTCGATGTCCGCACCCGAAAAGATCGGTTCAATCCGTTCGGGGACGACCGATGTCGTACGCGCTACGACGGCAACTTCGTCATCCTCCGGAAGGTAGTCGATCACGACGTTGAACATGAACCGGTCGAGCTGAGCCTCGGGAAGGGGGTAAGTCCCTTCCATCTCGATCGGATTCTGAGTGGCGAGAACGAAAAAAGGTTCTTCGAGAACATAACGGGTTCCTGCCGCCGTCACCTGATGTTCCTGCATGGCTTCCAGAAGTGCGGCTTGAGTTTTGGGCGGGGTTCGATTGATTTCATCTGCCAGCAAAACGTTGGCGAAAATCGGCCCCTTTACAAATACGACCTGTCGGCGACCGTGTTCATCCTGTTCGAGGATCTCAGTTCCCGTAATGTCAGCGGGCATCAAATCAGGAGTGAACTGGATTCGCTGGAATTTCAAATGAAAGACCTGGGCGATCGATTTGACGAGCAATGTTTTTGCGAGCCCGGGAGCTCCTGTAATCAGGCAATGCCCTCCGGCGAAAAGCGAGATCAGCAATTGTTCAACTGCTTCTGCCTGGCCGACGATCGTTTTGGCCAGTTCTGCGCGGATCCTCTGGCGACCTGACTTCACCAGATCCAGAGTCCGCATTTCGGCATCATCGGCCGAAGATGTCGACGAAACGTTCACAATCCGTCCCCACTCAAAAAAAATCACTGCCCGTCGCTTCACCATCTGATCCGGCAACGCGGTGAAGCATTTTCAGATTGAAAAACAAAGTTGAACGAGAACCCTTGGGAGCCGAGTGGCGTAAGCCCACGGCCCGAATTGCGGATAATTAC
>JANXOO010000235.1 GCA_025353525.1 Schlesneria sp.
GACATCGTCATGTCGAGTCGCATTCGTCTGGCAAGAAACCTGTCTGAATTTCCGTTTCCGGCACGCGCTGACGATACTGTGCGGGCCGAAATTGAAGAACTGCTCAGAAGCCAGATTGCCAAAAAACCGGCAGGTCGAAAACTGAACTACATTCCCGTCAGTTCGCTCGAAGTCATTGATCGCCAGATGCTGGTCGAACGTCAATTGATCAGCCGCGAACATTCGGAAACCCACGGCCAGCGTGGAGTCGGGATCAGCGACGAAGAAAATATCAGCGTCATGATCAACGAAGAAGATCATTTGCGAATCCAGGTCTTGCGCAGCGGTTTTGCGCTCGACGATTGCTGGCTTGAGATCGACGCCATTGATGATGCGATCGAAGCAGAACGAACCTACGCCTTCAGTGACCGGCTGGGATATCTGACGGCCTGTCCGACGAATTGCGGGACGGGGATTCGCGTCAGCGTCCTGATGCACCTTCCGGCACTGGTTCACACCAAAGAAATTCAAAAAGTCTTTCAGGCACTCCAGAAAATCAATCTTGCCGTACGTGGATTGTATGGCGAGGGAAGTCAGGCGATGGGAGACTGCTATCAGATCTCAAACCAGGTCACGCTGGGCGAGAGCGAAGAAACGCTGATCCGAACAATTCAGGATGTTGTCCCGAACATCGTCTCGTACGAACGGCGAGTGCGTCAGGCACTCGTCAGCGAAAATCGCCGAGGACTGCACGACCAAGTCTCGCGAGCCTACGGAATTCTGAAAACGGCTCGAACGATCAGTTCGGAAGAGACGATGGATCTGTTGTCAAGTGTCCGGCTGGGAATCAATCTCGGCCTGATCGATGATTTGAAGATCCCGACGATCAACGAATTGTTCATCCACACACAGCCAGCCCACCTGCAAAAAATTCGCCACGAGAAACTCGAAACCGTCGACCGCAACGTCGCTCGGGCTGACTATATCCGTCAGCGCCTGAACGAACGAAATTAGTCAGCTCGCGTTCCGGAATGTTTTTTCGATTGTGAATCCGTTTCCGCATTCACTGCGAATGTTCTGTAGTAAACGCAGTTTCCTGCGTTTGCTCAGATCTCTGAAAACATCAATTCAAGCCGCTCGGAGTAAAAACCGGTTTAAATTGCGAGAAAATTTTATCTTTTATTTCCTGCGCAGCCGCTTGAATGGTGGCTAAATCTTCCGACAATAGAGCTTCGAATTCAGTTATTAATTGTTTGCCGCGTCTTTCAGGGTCAAAACTTGTTCCATTATGTGCGCTAATTGCTTGCTTTAATAAATATTGTAATGATG
>JANXOO010000285.1 GCA_025353525.1 Schlesneria sp.
TTTCCGCGTTCGAAATCCCGACAATTTCGAAATTCGCCCCCAAAGGTGTCCAGGATACTCATCGGTTTTTGAAAACGGATCGACATCCTGGAAATCGCGAAGCGGAGTTGATGTGTCCGACAGACGTCGGCCCATCGAGGAAATGCGAAAACTTTCAGGAAGTCGCGAGAATGACAGGAGAATTCGATGAATTGGAGATTCCGATGTCCGATTCGCCCTTCGTAAACAAGTCCTTCGCTCGATGTGTGATAATGAGCCCGGTCGCGGATCTCGCGTGTTTTCAATCCGCAATCAGATTACCTGATTTCGGGTTGAGCGTCTTACCCTCGTTGGGTTAACATCTGGTTTGGACCGGAAAACGACATTCGACCGGGACGAGGAATCCAATGCCTGAGCTCCGCTGCAGTGTTCCCCACAGATATCTCCGCTTTTGCGTTCGATTTCGGCGGGATTTGAAATATGCGATTGCAATTTCGCTCGCAGCGACTGGTCTCTTCTCGTTAAACCTCGCGACGTGCATTGCGGCCGACCCGAGTCTCGCGGGAATTGAGTTCTTTGAAACTCGAGTTCGTCCGTTGCTCGTGCAACATTGTTATGAGTGTCATGCAAAAAGTGAGGCGAATGGCGGACTGCTGCTCGACACGCGTGACGGACTTTTGAAGGGTGGCGATTCCGGAGCGGCAATTGTTCCGGGCGATCCTGAGAAGAGCCGGCTCATCGAAGCGGTACGTTACAAAAATCCTGATTTTCAAATGCCGCCGAAGTCCCGACTGATTCAGGCGGATGTCGAAATCCTGGAAAAATGGATTTCGATGGGTGCCCCTGACCCTCGCCTGGAACAAGAAACCGCATCTACGGCGCCTGCACCGACCGGAATGAGTATCGACGATGGCCGCCAATTCTGGTCGTTCAAGTCTGTCGTCAATCCGGTTGTCCCCGATGTTCAAAAATCCGATTGGGTTCAGACGCCTGTTGACGCTTTCATTCTGGAAAAACTCGAACATCGCGGCCTGCAACCCGCCCCCCGCGCTGACAAGCAGACGTTAATCCGTCGCGTGACGTTCGATCTGATCGGGCTTCCACCTACGCCCGATGAAATCAAGATCTTCCTCGCGGACGATTCACCCGGTGCGTTCGGTGCGGTTGTTGACCGATTGCTGAAATCCCCGCAGTACGGGGTTCGATGGGGGCGGCATTGGCTTGATGTCGCACGCTTCGCCGATTCCAATGGGCTCGATGAGAATCTCGCATTCGGGAACGCATGGCGGTATCGCGATTATGTCGTCCAGGCATTCAATCAGAACAAGCCTTTCGACCGATTCCTGACAGAACAAATTGCCGGGGATCTTTTACCCGACGCCGACCGGGAAACAAAAACGGCCACCGGGTTTCTGGTACTCGGCGCCAAAGTGCTTGCCGAGCCTGATCGCGAAAAACTGGATATGGACACGATCGACGAGCAGATCGATAGCGTCGGAAAAGCATTCCTGGGCATGACGCTCGGCTGCGCCCGCTGTCACGATCACAAATTCGATCCAGTGAAGCAGCGCGAGTACTACGGATTGGCCGCGATTTTCAAAAGCACCAAAACGTTCGGCGATTCCAATACCGGAGCGATCAAGCACTGGAACGAGCACTCGTTTGCGACCGACGATGAACAGACAAAGATGAAAGAGGTTGACAAACAGATCGCGGAGAAGACGGCCGCAGCATCCTCGTTTCGTGAAGCTGCAAACGCTCGATTGCGTTCGGAATCGCGGGCCAAAGCCGCCGAATACCTGGTCGCCGCTGCAGGATTTGATCCGGGAGCGTCACTCAGTCAGGTTGAGGCTCTCGCCGAACCACTCGGGCTGCATCCGCGAATCCTGCATCATTGCCGGTTACATTTGAAGTATCATCGTGATGAAGCCGTTTTGGGACCGTGGCACGAACTGG
>JANXOO010000295.1 GCA_025353525.1 Schlesneria sp.
CGGTTTGGGGCGAAGCAAAATCAGGTCGACAAATCCTGTCACACGATGAAGATGACGCTCGATAAACCCCTCTTGTTGCTCGACCGGTTCCAGCCGCATTCCGAGGATCTTGCGACCCAATAACTTTCGCATGAATTTGGCAGGACGGGACAGGTAGGCCAGCGGGATCACGATCAAAATGGCAATCACGGTCAACAGGACGCCCAGCACGCAGCTCCAGCCAAACTCGCGGACGATGTTATGCTGAGCCAGTGAAAGTGACCAAAAGCCGATGCTGGTCGTGATGGAAGTCAGAAAGCAGGCGAGTCCAACTTCCTCCAGTCCAGCCCTGGCGGCATCCGTTTCGTTCATCCCTGCCGCATGAAAACGCCGGATCTGAACCATCATGTGAACACCATCCGCCAGGCCAACCAGACTGAGCATCACTGGCAAAACAACATCATTGAACGGATTGTCCTGCAGATGGAAAAAGTTCAAGAAACCGATCGTCCAGAAGATCCCCAGCGCGGGCCCCATCGACAGGATCGCCACCGAGACGACTCCTCGAAACAGCACTGCCGCCAGAAAAATCACCACGCTGTACCCGATCACCCGAAACTTCACACTGTTTCGCTCGTGCGTCTGCATCATGGTGAGTCTGATCGGGACCTGGCCTGTCACACCGACCGTGAATTTTACATCCGGATATTCTGACAACGCCGCTTCGGCAGCCTTTCTCAGGTTGATGCCGCAGTCGTCATCGCCGGTGACAAAAAGCCAGTCGAAATTGACCAGTACGATCAGTGTCCGCCCGTCTGGCGATAAAAGCTGGCCCTTCACCAGCGGATGCCGCAGAGCACGTTCCCGAGCGGAGGCAAATCGTGCGGTCGAAGCTTCTGATTTAGGAAAAAGAGGCTCACGAAGTCCAAAGATATTCAGGACCGGAACGCGGTCCATCCACATGACGTTTCGGACGTAAGGAACCGCTTCGAGCGTGGTAATCATCTTCCGCAGCGCTGCCGCACCCGATGGCGTAAAGATCCCCTCGGATTCGATGACGAGGATCGCGTCAGATCGAATCATCTCCAGCGATTCGACATCAGGTCGCTGCTTTTTCGGGGCACTGCCCGGAGCCGCAACGACTGCGACAGGTGCAGCAACCTGCACTTTACGAGGTTGAAAGAAATCTCTGACACGTTCCGGAGCGATATATCCGACGGAGGCCACGGAACTCATCACGAGCAGAAACAGCCAGGCCCAAACAGGCCGATCGACGATCCAGGCCGTACAACGACCGAAACGATGGGAAATCGACAATTGGCCCTCACTCGTCACATACCGATGTC
>JANXOO010000325.1 GCA_025353525.1 Schlesneria sp.
TTGGATTTCCATGATCCTGAAGATAGATCGGTCCGGGTTCAGGCCCTTCGGCGACTGGAGCGGCCCGAGTTGCTTTGGGAACAGCCACATTGGTGTGAATGATGACGCCATTGTGCTGGACGGTCATTCGTGCGTCATCGGTCTTCTTGCCGTCGGCTGCGAATTTGGCGGCCGTGAAATCAATATCGTATGTCTGCCATGTCAGCGGCGGAAAGCACATATTAACATCCGGCTTTTTGACCTCATAAATCCCGCCGCATTCATTGTTTTCGCCGGTCAGACCGAATGAATCGAGAATTTGCACCTCGTATCGCCCTTGCGAATAGCAACCGCTATTTCCGCGGCCCTGACCTCGTTCGTTGGGGGCGTACGACAGCAGAAATTCAAGATGCAGCGAGTAATTCTGAAAGGTTCGCTTGCTGGTGACCCCTTGAATCAGAAGGTCGCCGTCGAGTTTGCCTCCGACAAAATTATCAGACGATGTTCCGTCGAACAGAACAATCGCCCCCGCTGGCGGTTTTTCACCCAGCGTCGGACTCTTTCGAGTCGTCTTTTTGCACTCGCCGATCAAGCCGCCTCCAGTATCCCGAATCGTAATCACGTCGCCCTGAATGCGAACATCCGCCTCCGTCGTTAACATCAGCGCACCATCCTTGATCGCTCCTTCACTGCGAATCGCTTCGACTCCGGTCCAACCATCGCCGGGCAAGCCGCCAAAATACCCGACACCGAGAAAGTTTCCGCTGCCCTGCGCGACCAGTTGGATGCCAAGTTTAATCATCACGCCGTCGCGGTTGATTTCGCCGATGTATTCGCCCTGATATGCGAAGTCGGAATCGGCTTTCCTGGGATCCAGCACCGCATTCCCTTGCGCGAAGCATGCCTGGCCCAAACCGGACAGCATCGCGGCTGACAAACAACAGATCCGGATCAACCAACGATTCGTACACATGAAACAATCCTTACGGCATTTTGGAACCAGAATACCCGTCAGTTCTATCCTCAATGCACTCGCCAATCCAGTTCTCGCCCTGATTTTGAATGCGAGTCGCCGCAGAAACCGGGACCGATTGAATACGATTTTATCGATTTGTCCGGGATTGCATCGCAGTGAGCGGAATCAGACGCGGGTCCGAATGCCGTGTGACCGGGCTGTTTTCCGGATTCAACGTTACGTATTTTCATGATCCTGAATACGCGAACTGCCAGTGACTTTTCCGGTTCTGTTTGTTTCGTAGAATGAAAGCCTTGCGAAGTTACCTTTTTCAGCCGGTGACTTTTCAATTGCCGGTCGCCTCAAACGAAGCAGGGGCACGGTCCGATTTGGTCGAGGCTTTTTTGTTTCAAAGGATTTCACGATGCGCGTTTGGCCGGGTCATCCGTATCCGCTGGGAGCCGTTTGGGACGGAGCAGGCGTCAACATAGCGTTGTTTTCAGGCAATGCTACAAAAGTCGAGCTGTGTTTGTTCGATTCACCGGACGATCAAAAGGAAAGTCTGCGGATTGAATTGACCGAACGAACGTACAACGTCTTCCACGGTTACTTCCCCGACCTGAGGCCGGGAACTCTTTACGGATTCCGTGTGACTGGTCCGTATGATCCGCTGCGTGGATTGAGATTCAATCCGAACAAGCTGTTGTTCGACCCTTACGCGAGAGCCGTCGGTCGACCTCTGAAATGGGATGAGTCGCTGTTCGGCTATCGTATTGGTGACGAATCCCGGGATCTGTCATTCGATGATCGCGATTCAGCTCCGTTCGCTCCGCTGGGCCTGATTGTTGATACCGCCTTCACGTGGGGAAACGACCGTCGTCCCGAAATTCCCTGGGAACGAACTGTCATCTACGAAATGCACGTCAGAGGTTTCACCAAACTGATGACCGAAGTTCCCGAAAAACTGCGCGGCACCTATGCGGGATTGGCAAGCCCCCAGGCGATTGAATACCTGAAACGTCTGGGGGTGACCGCTGTCGAATTGTTGCCCATTCATGCGCATATTGACGAGCACTTTCTGACCGAACAGCAGCGGGTCAACTACTGGGGCTACAATTCGCTCGGATTCTTTGCACCGGAACCTCGGTACGGCGCGTCGCACGATCCGGAACTGATCGCACACGAATTCAAATCAATGGTTCGCACGCTTCATGCGGCGGGGATCGAAGTCATTCTCGATGTCGTCTACAACCATACCGGGGAAGGAAACGAGCAGGGGCCGACGCTGTCGTGGCGGGGAATCGATAACACCAGCTATTATCTTCTGAACGACGAAAATCGACGCTATTACACCGATTTCACCGGCTGCGGGAATTCTCTGTTTGTGCGGCATCCGCGAGTGCTTCAATTGTTGATGGACAGTCTAAGATACTGGGTGACGGAGATGCATGTCGACGGGTTCCGGTTTGATTTGGCCAGCACCCTTGCCCGGCAGTTTCATAGCGTCGACCGGATGAGCGGTTTTTTTAACGTCATCCATCAGGACCCGATTCTCTCGCAAGTCAAACTGATTGCCGAACCGTGGGATGTTGGCGAAGGGGGCTATCAGTCGGGCAAATTTCCGGTCATCTGGACCGAATGGAACGGGAAGTATCGTGATTGCGTACGACGGTTCTGGAAAGGCGACGCCGGAACGATCGGCGAAATGGCGACGCGGCTGGCGGGCAGCAGCGACCTTTACGAAGACAATGGCCGAAAACCATCGGCCAGCATTAATTTCATCACCTGTCATGACGGGTTCACGCTATGGGATCTCGCCAGCTATAATAAAAAGCACAACGAAGCGAATGGCGAAGCGAATCGGGACGGAAACGACAACAATCTTAGCTGGAATTGCGGTTTCGAAGGCCCTTCCGACGATCCGGTGATTTTGGCTCTTCGTGAACGTCAACAGCGGAATTTTCTTGCGTCGCTGTTCGTCTCGCAAGGCGTTCCCATGTTGCAAGCAGGTGACGAGCGTGGGCATTCAGCGCAGGGAAACAATAACTGCTACTCACAGGATAATTTTCTGTCGTGGTTGAGTTGGGACCTTCAGCCTGGTCAGCGATCACAGCTTGATTTCGTCCGGCGGCTGATCGAGATCCGGCGAGAACAACCGGCTTTGTCGCGGCGGCGTTTTTTCGAGAGTTCGGTTCAGGGTGACGATGTCGACGACATTTATTGGCTCGACAGTAACGGCCAGCGAATGTCGGCCGAGGCGTGGGATGATCCCCTGAAACGTTCGCTCGGCATGCTGCTGCTTGGACATTGCAGTCAGATCGATGAGCAGGGTGCGTGTATCATCGGAGACAACTTGCTCGTCCTGATGAACGCCGACAGTAAGGCAGTCTCTTTCGCGATGCCGCGATCGGTCCAACGATTCCGGATGTTCGAGCGACTGTTCGACACATTCGACGGAGACATTTCAATCGTCCCGTGCGATCCGACGCAACCCTATCCACTGCGTCCGTGGAGTATGGCATTGTTTCGGAATAAAGTCGGACATTGACGCGTGCCCGTACAAAATCGTCACATCGAATCGCGTTGCAGCAGTTCGGCGAATCGACGGCCCGTGACTGACAACGGATACTTTTGAAAGTCGGCAGGTTTGACCCACTTCCAATCGTTTCCAGACTTCAGTCGACCATCCTGCCTGATTGCGGTGATGCACTTCAACGTGATCCGGTATCGTGTGACAGCGTGCTTCAGTTCGGCAATCTGAGAGCCACATTCGATAATCAGCCCCGTTCGTTCGCGCACGGTATCGGTCAGGTGTGCTGTGTCAACCGATTTCGAGTCGCCGGCAATTTCGAACCGGAGAAAGTCCCACAGACCTGCCCAGCGTTCATTCAGAGGACATCGTCGCAAGAGGTATTTCGGTCCACGACGGATTGCGATGGAAACCTCGGTGATCGCAGTCATCACTTTCTTCGATTTCTGTTGCGGTACGACCGATTGCGTACCATCACGAAAGGCATGGCAGTGTGCACTGACAGGGCAAATGCCACAGCGGGGTTCTTTGGGGATGCAGACAGTCGCTCCCAATTCCATCAACGCCTGATTCAATCGGCCGGGCCCCGTCTTCGGCAGAACTGCTTCGGCAAATGTCCAGAGAACCTTCTGTCCGACACTCGACCGGGGATCGCTCTGGTACCCGAGGAGTCGACAGTACAGTCGGAGCGTATTCGCCTCGACGATCGGGGCAGGAATATCGAAAGCAAACGACGCGATTGCACCGGCGGTATAGCGCCCGATCCCCGGCAATGTTTGAAGAACTTCAATGTCGGATGGAAACTGCCCGTGATGTTTTTCGACGACCGCTTTCGCAGCACGCAAAAGGTTTTTAGCCCGGCTGTAATAACCAAGCCCCTCCCACAACCGAAGAACGTTCGTTTCGTCAGCCGCCGCAAGGGCATCGACGGACGGGAATCGGGCCAAAAACCGCTCGAAGTACGGGATGACGGCTACAACGGTCGTCTGCTGCAGCATGATCTCGCTGATCCAGATCCGATAGGGATCGTGGGTTCGTCGCCACGGTAGATCCCTGGCGCTGTCCGCGTACCACGCCAGCAATTTGCGGTGAAACGTCGGAAAGTTCTTCATCAATTCTTTTTGTTCAACTGTTGCGAGAAGACGCCGAAGAGTACTCCTTCTAACAGATGGCGTTCGACGAATGCCGCCATCGCTTCCAGAGGAGTATATTGCAGATAGATGTAATCGCCAGGCTGAATGAAAATTCGCTCGGACTGGTCGCTGCGAGCCTGGTAGATGTCTACCTTGATCGGAACTTCGCCCCCTTCAGGTAACTTCCTGATCACCACGACGTTACTCGGGCTGATCGTGACATCGCTGTTGAGTGCTGAAACTCCTCCGATTTGTCGTGCTGCCCCTGACGTTCCCGTACGTGACGAGGCAATCGAGAGTGCTTGCAAGATGTCCAGGTCGTAGTCACGAGGAAGGGTGAACTGGCCGCCGCCAAGTAACCCACCGGTGAAAAAGACCTCGGTGTCCCGGGATTCAATAAATACGATGTCTCCGTCGTGAAGGATCACATCTTCTTTTTTGATATCAATATGTTCGTCAGGGCCAAGCCGAATCGGGATCCGGATGATTTGCGTTCCGGGGTTCGCACCGGGATTGTATGTCACGCCGCCGCCATATTGTGGTTCGTTGTCCAGCGATTCGCCGTGCGAACCGAAGGAAGGCAAATCTTCCTGACCTTGCTGGTTGTGTTGAGGAATCGAATATCCCGGCGCCGGTACAACATTTCCGCTGTTCTGGCTGTCATCGTAAGGCGTTTGGTCATAAGGGGATTGATCGTAGAGTGATCGGGTCGTTGGTAGCCCGGAAGATTGAGACTTCCATGCGGGCGGTCCTGACCCATTGCCCGGCGACTGATTTTCTGGCTGGCGGCCATACGTTGGCACCGGAGAGGGTGGCAATTGCTGACCCTGATTCTGCTGCTGCCCAGAATACTGCTGTTGCCCTGAATACTGCTGTTGTTGGGAGTACTGTTGTTG
>JANXOO010000047.1 GCA_025353525.1 Schlesneria sp.
CTCGGCTTGCAGTTCCTCCAACCTCGTCCCGAAACTGCGACAAACCTGCGGTGACAGTTGCTGGGTAAGCCGGATGCGGGAAATCTGCATGTCCGGTTTGACGAGGGGGGAGGCGGCTACGGCTCCTCCCCTACTCTACTGTCTCTGTGGTTCACGTCCTCTTTCAACGATTCGCCGTGGAGAAATCCACTGGCATGTCAGCAACTTGCGACAATTGTTCATGCGCCGATCCTTAATGCCGGCGGTCTGAAGACAGTCTAAGTCAGGAACCCCTGAGAAGATTCCGGCGACGACTATTCCACTGAAAGGGCTGGTCAGCCCAGGCCGAGGCGGCGGCGCCAGAACCATTCGACGGTCATCAGGCCCACAATCGTGGCCAGGATCCACGTCTGGCTCCACCACGGCGATTTTCTGACGACCGATTCTCGGGGGGGAACTGGAAGTTTACTGAGCATTTCGCGGATCGATTTCGTGTCACGCAAGATGCTTCCTTCCGATGCTTTGGCCACTTTGAACAACTGATCATGATCGGGGAACGGGTTCTGTTGTTCGTAGGGATCGTGGACGATCCGCAGGTCGAGCGACGTGCTGTCGACCTGAGTTGTTTCCTCGTAGGCCGTCAGCTCCAGGCGAATCGACTGAGTGGCGGATGCTGCTGCAGGTGCCGGGCCGAGAACGAGTTGCAGGTTGTAATCGAGTTGCCCTTTCACTCGCGGCAGTTCAAATTCTTCTCCCCAGGCGATATATGGTCCCGTTTCTCCGCTGGTGCGGGGCAATCCTTCCGGCCACCTGATCGGTGACCAAAGCGGGTCGGCGTCGTTGAGGTTCCCTTGCGGTTCGACCATGGCAACCAGCCGATACGCACCCGTGCGATTAGCCGACTCGTCATAGGCACCTCCATTGAGTGTGATCTTTTCGGTTGGGCGATAAAACGGCTGATCGGATTTGGCGACCAGACGGCGTCGACCGATCGACGAATCTTCTGTCAGCCAGTAGACCACGTTGCGCCAGAACTTCGCGTAGTATCGATGGTCACTTTCGCCCCAGGTATTAACGAACTCGGTCGCCCAGGGGATTGATATCGGAACTGCGAGTGCGATCGTACGGCCCTTGCCATACGATCCGATCGTCAGCGCGGGAAGTTTGTTTCCCGCGTCGTCGGCGGTTGCAAGGATGATGGCATTGGCCTCCGTTTTGGGACGAAGTCCTTTGTGAATACCGGTGAACTCCGGAATCTTCTTCAGTATTTCGCGATTGGCGTTTTCGTTCTCGACCAGATGCCAGATCGGATGAACGAGCGTTGCAGGCGTCGGGGTCAGCTTGATCCCGCTCGATGTGTTCCATTCCGTTGCCGATTCACCAAGTTCGACCGGCAACATATTTCCGATGACTTCGTCCTTCCAGCCGCCCGCTGCAAATCCGCTCGGTCCGCCAATCATGCATAGACCACCGCCTCGTTTTTCGATCCACTGATCGATCCATTCCAACTGCTCGTCCGTGAAGGCTCGCCGGGCGACATTGCTGAGAATGATGGCGTCGAATGCAGAAAGTTCGGCGACCGTTTCGGGAAAACCCCGATTGAACCCGGACCCCTGACCATCAAGCAACCGTTGCAGCTTTCTGCTTCCGGGAACCGCAGCCAGAACGACACATTCGATATCAGGGTCAGCGGTGAGTGCGTTCTGGAGTTCAGAATGCGGACCACGAGGCGTCTGTCCAGTGGGCGTTAAATTCATACCGAGTAATAATTGCGGTCCCCCTTCGACATACAGGATGCGCACTTTCGTACGGTCGACGGTGACATCGAATTTGAAACGGTTGTTCTCAACCGACATTTCTCCCGCCAGTGGCGAGATGGCCACTTCGATCTTCTGGCTCAGCTCACCCGACTGATAACTTGTCGTAAACGACTGAATTCCGCTGTGAACTGTGATGGGGACACTATTAAACATGCGCCGAACGCCCGCCCGGTCAAACGCTGCAACGGTCAGCTCGCATCGTTTATCGTCAAACCCGTAACTGCGGAGAAAAACCCGCACTTCGACCTGCGAGTTCTTCCTCACTTTTGGCGGCGAAACGACACCGACGATCGCCAGGTCCCCACCCTTTCCCGCTTCTCCGACCGGCACAACATGAATCGGCACTTTCAGTTTTGCGAAGTGGGCCGCCAGTTTCTCGACATCGGCCGCGTCACGAGCACGTCCGTCCGAAAAGACGACGACGGCTCCGGGAGGTGTCCGCCCGAAGCGGCTGGTCAATTGGCGTAATGCGGATGCCAGTTGTGTGTCAGAATCGGTGGGCAAAAAGTCGTCGGCAGGTTGTTGCCAAGCTTTGGGTTCGACGGCGGCAAGGCGTTGACCGAACCGAAACAGGCTGATGTTTGCCAGTGGTTCGTTGCCGTCCGTCTGGCTGTCGCGAATCATCTTCAGCGACCGTACCCAGCGCGATCCGCCGTCGCCGACCGCCATGCTTTGCGACGAATCAAGCAAATAAAAAACATCTGCCTTATGTTTGGCTCCGCTGGATTCATACAGTTTAACAGGGTTGATCAGCAGCGCCGCTAACAAAGCCAGCATCGTACACCGAAGTGTGACCAATCCAATCCGCTGCGAAACCCCGATCGGAGCACCCGTCAATCGACGAACGACGGCCCAGACGGCGATCACCGCCAAAAGTGCGAACACCGCATTGGCAAGGGTCAGTTGCGGTTCGAAATCGATGCGAAAGTCATTCATGGTTGTCTATGCTTCAAAACGTCTTGTCGCTTACTTCGTCCGTCGTTCTTTCGCTCGCTGCGTTTTCGTTTGATTCCCCCTGATACCCATCGTCAAGGCTTTCTGATATCGGGTCACCATTCCGTCGTACTGGACTGGCGGCGTTTCGTCTCCTGTTGAAGTCAGTTCAGCGAGCAGCAATTGCTGAACCCGGTCTCGCAATTCGTCCGCGATTGCCTTGAGCGATTTCTTGTAGACTTTCGCTTGATACCCACCGCCTCCGAATCCCTTCAGCGTATTTGTGGTCCGATCCCAACCGAACTGCTTCATCTGCTCTTTCAGGTCTTCGTCACCGCCGCCCGCTTCGCCTTCATCGACTTCGTCGAGAAATTCTCCGGCAGCCTGGTGCCATTGCTCGGCCTGACGTTTCGTCTCGACATCATCCAGTTCCGCTTCGAGAGCTTCCGCCCTGGCTTCGAGTTTCATCAGTTCGGCGATCCTTGGATTAACGAGCTCACGCTGGATCGAATCAAGCTTCCGAGCCGCTTCGTCGAACTTGTCGGCAATTTCTGTCGCCGCCTTTTTCTCGTCGTTCAATCGGCCGCCGCGGATTCCAGTGGGCTGCTGCTGCATTCGTTCGACAGCGCTACTGACACCTCCCTTGTCGAGCAATTCGGTCACTTTGGAAATCGATTTCTGGTCGGCGGCTGAAGTCGACTTTGACGCGTTGTTCAAAATGTCTGCAAACGACTCACCTGCGGCGGCCAGTTTTTCCGCCTGTTTGGCGATCGATTCCCGTTTTTCATTGTCATCGGCAGAATCCATCCCCTCACCCGGCTTCGACGGCTTTTCAGACGGACTTCCGGCATTAGCCAGATCTTCTTCCTGCCGACTGATATCGTCGGCCAAATCGCGAGCGACACCAAGTTGATCGGACAATTCCGGCGCAAGCAGTCCTTTTGCGAGCGTCAGCATCTGCTCGAATTTCTCTGCAGCATCGTTCGCTGATTTTGCCGCTTCCTTCGTGTTGCCGCGTGTCATGGCCCCCGATGCCGCTTCCGCCGACTCGGTTGCCGAGGACATTCTCCTTTTGGCAAGATCCGTCGCCCCCTTCATTTGCTCCAGTTCCTTTTGCACTCCGGCAGCATCGGTCGCAATTTCCTGCTGATTCTTCGCGATTTCCTCGCGCGACATCGTGCCTCGTGGTCCAGGCTTCTTTTCAGAACGGGGCATCGCACCTGACTTGCCCTTCTTTTCTGCAGAATCGCCGTCTTTTTCTTTGTCGCCGTTCTCACCGGTTTGCGACTTTTCGCTCGCACCAGATTCAGGCGGTTTGCCTTCTTCAGACTGCTTGCCGTCAGCAGTCGACGGGCTATCGTCGGCGGGTTCCTGAGCGTCATCCGATGGCTCTGCGCCGCCGTTCGTTCCGACCGAGTCCATTTGGGCAGCGACCATCGCTTGTTTCGCCGCCAGTTGTGCGAGTTGTTCGAGCAATTCTTGTGCTTTTTGCTGTTCTTCCTGATTCATTTTAGGCTTCTTGCGAAGCTTTGTTTGCTGCTGTCGAGAATACTCGTTGATCGCCTTTTGAAGCTCCGACGGATTCTTTGATTCTTGCAGGATCACTTCCAGGCGATCTCGCGACTCAATCAGGAAGCGGACAGCGTCTTTTTCCTGCAACATCGCTACGTCGTATTTACCCACGGACATTGAATCGACACTGTCCAGCATCGCCCGCTCGGCCTGAAACAACAGGTCGGCATTATCCAGCAGTTGGGGGATATTGAATCGGGCCGCCTGGGCCTGAAGGAACCGACCCAGTCCGTTCGTTAACTCGGCCGTTTCACCCTGGAAATTCATCAGGCGGTCGAGTCCCCCCAGGTCCTGTTTGCCGCTCCGTTTCATCGCCAGGGTCCGATTGAGTGTGGCTCGTTCGCGATTGATCAGTTCTTCGAACGTGGCACGTCGGGGGCCTGGATCATTATTGGGATTCATTCCGTCACCCGGAGGGGGTTGCCGGTAAATGGTCTTGAACGGTCTGATATCAATGAACCGCAGGTCGGTTTCTGTCCGTTGCATGGCGTTGGGCCGATTGTCTTCGGCAAATGCGTAGTAGGTCACGGCGTCTTTCTGGATCAGATTGAAATGCTCCAGCGGCAAGACTTTTTCCAGCGTTGCTGAAGTCTTCGGTGTCAATGTCCCTGTTGCACGCAATTCTTCTGCGGCTTGCTGATAGTCTTCTGCGAAGAGGGTATGTTCTTCGTCATTGTTGATCTGAAATACAATTCCGGCCCGGACCAGTCCAAAGTCGTCACTGACGCGGATTCGCATCAGGATTTCGGCCAACGAATGAACGTCCAGCGATTCGTCCGGTGCCTCGAATGCGACGCTTGGCGGCTGATCCTTGCGTACTCGAATACGATACGAATTGGCAGCAACAGGCAATCCATGTGCGGACATTGCGTCCACGACCCAAACGGCGTCAGCGTCGAGTGTCCTTTCGAAATACAGTTTTTTCCCTTCGATTGTGGCATTCACGATCTGAACTTCAGGATCATCAAACTTCGACTTTGCCGAGGGCTTGAACGCAACTCGGGCCGATGCAGGAACCCCGTCCAGTTCGACGACAAATTTCGCGTGCGAATTTTCGGGAGCATTCACATTACCGTCTGAATTCGTGGCGGTTGGCAATCCGGTATATTCCGGAGGCGTGACCTCGATCGCAACCGACACGATTAGAAGTGGATATCGGACATCGACGCGATACACGGGGCTTTTTTCGGGGCCTGCAACCCACTGAAACTCGAACGGAGCCGTAATATTCGGAATCGACGTTTCGAAACTCAGTCCGCCCGACGCTGTTGGTTCAGCCTCTTTCGCAGCAAACGTCTGAACGTCCCACGTTCCGCCGTCGCGATCGATGGGTCGAGTGCGCAGGCTTGCTGTATCGCGACTGCGGCCTTCAAGGGTTGCACCAAGAGTGATCGCATTACCTCGATCCACCGTCGAATCGACCGTTCCCGGAGTCAGTCGCGAAAACGATTCGTCGGCAAGCAGTGCGCGACGGATGGCAGTCTGCCAGTCGCCATGCCACATTCCGGAACTGGCAACAAATCCGAAAATACCCGTCGCCAGACCCGTCAGGACCATCAATCGGCCCACGGGGATCAGATTTTCAAGCGGTAGCGGCAGGGTGGAAATTGCGGCTTCCGTTTCAAGTGCCCGAACCAGGCCAGGTGCAACACCGACCGACTTCATTTGGTCGACCGACCGATTGCGGTATTCGATCGTCGTTCGCACGCGTTGCCCCAATTCGGGAAATTTGCGTTCGATCGCCGATGCGGTCCGATAGCGCGTCCAGCTTTTCAGTCCCGCGATCAACAGCCATCCGGCAAGAACAACGCCCGCACCGGCAGAGAATCCAAGCGCCGCAGCGCGGACGCTCCACGGTATCTCAAACCGATAGTCCAGGCTGGCAATACCGATCAGGCCCGACAGCGAACAGATGGCCAGAACGGTCAACGTCTGCCAGCTCAGGTGTCTGCGGAGCCGTCGTCGAAGTTCCTCGAAACGGTCATAAAATGTGGGGAAATCGAGTCCGCTCGCCAATGTACACCTCACCTTTTTCGTTCAATCCAGTGGCCTGGAATTTCGGGGAAATACTTCCCGCTCGCAGGCACCGTTGGAAACCGGTATCTGACCGGATCAGAAACGCAAAAACTGATTCATCAAATCGAAGAACACTAAACCGTCAACATAATTCTGAAAACTGATCGGCGAGTCCCGTCGCCACCTGATTTTCAGACCTAACTCACCGTTCTGTTGGCAAGGAAACCTTCCATCAAAACCAGCATCAGCAATACCAATAACACCTTGTGCCAAACTTCATCATCACGAAAATCGAGTCCGGCGGACACGGTTTGGGATGACTCCGACTTCGTCACCGTTCCACCATCAATCGCAATCCCGAACCGGTTCGAGAATTCTTCGACCGTGCAGCGGTCCGTTTCCGATTCGCGCGGACTGACGTTGATGGCATTCCAATGGTTGCCAGCTTCGACAATCCCTGGCGTCAATTCGGTCTCTGTCAGTCCGTCGATCGCCACATTGCGGACGGGACCACCTTCGGCCAATCCGCCAAGATAACTGAGCAACTGATAGTTCAAAGGAAGGTAAAGCCGGCTTTTCGGCCAATCACTCCACTTCGCATCGCATCCGGCTGCAAACCAGATGATACGACCCTTTTCGAGTGACCGTTCCATCACCGCCGGAGCCCCTCCGGAAAATCTCGCGAGGACCACGACATCGCTCGCCGGGTTGATCCGGGTAATGCCGCGGAAAGTTCGTCGCGAAAGATCGCCCCGTTGAACATCTCCGAAAAGTTCGAATATCGGATGCTCGGCGTTCCATTTTTCCAGTCGCCAGGGGGAGTCGTTCGAAGTTGCAAATCCGCGAATCTCGCCCACGCCCATGCCGGCATCCATGAGCGACTTCATCCCTTCGGCCGAGGTTGGCTCCCCGGCGAATACCATCAATCCGCCACCCGCTCGAACCCATTTGGACAGTCGATTCGATTCGGCCACCGTTAACATCGGAATGTTGCCGAGAACAACCAGCGAGGTTCCTTTAAGATCCGGCCATTTCGTATCCGGTTCGAGCGGCAATACTGTGGGCTCGAAAAGCCGATCAGGAGCCACTTCGCCGGGCGGTGCCAGACGCAGCGATGTTTCCAGATAATACGAGGCTGCCCGTTGAGGTAGCTCGTCCGGTTGCCCGTCGACAATCAATGTTGTCAATGGAGGCGCCACGAGTGCCGCGAACCAGCGTTTATTGTCAAATTTCAGATCATCTTCGTGTTCGAGTTCGACGTAACCGCGCCACAGTCCTTCGGCCAATTCGGGAGTTTCAAAGTCGACCATGCCGGACGAACCGGGGACGAGACTGATCTGTTGCCTCAGGTTGATCTGCCGGTCACCTCGCGTCGCATGCAAGACGACTTCTGCCTTTTCAATCGCAAACGGCCCGGCATTGAAAATCGTGGCCGTCACGGGTGTTGATTTGCCCGGTCGAATCACCGGAACGGGAATCTTGACGGATGTCACCGCAACGTTTGTCGTTTGAGGTTGGCCAAGGTCGACAATCTGAACGTCGACGCCGGGCGGAAGTGGCGCCGTCTCGGCCCAGTCGAGCCCTGCTCGTTGCAGGTCGGTATAGATAAAAATCTTCTGCTTCTGGTGCTTCGATTTGACGCAAACATCGCGAGCCCACTCGATGGCCGCACTGAAGTTGGTGGCTCCCGCGAGCGACTGCGGTGGATGAAGCTGTTTCAGCAGCGACGAGGTCGACTTGCTGGTGTCGTCGCCGATGTCGAGTGGATGAACTGTATGATCAAAGAACGCAACGCGAGTTTCAGCGGCGTCACCGAAATCGGCAAGAACCTGTCGGGCTTCCGTTACCGCCTGATCGACCAACCGCCCCGATCCTCCGCGACGTTCCATACTGGCCGACTGATCAATCAGGATCGCAACAAATTGACGTGACGATTGGGCCTGAAAGCCTCGCAAATGCGGACGCGCAAATATCGCCACAAGTAACAGAACACTCGCCAGTCGCATCGCCAGCAGTATCCAGCGTTTCAGATTTCTTGATCGGGCATTGGCCTGCAGGACCGACTTCAGAAACCTCAACGTTCCCAGGTCGATGTTTCGGCTGCGGCGTTTGAAAACGAGATGCACGATCACCGGGATCGCCAGTGCGGGCAGCGCCCAAAAGAACATCGGTTGTACGAATCCAAAATGCATCGTCTGTTTCTCAACTCATCTAAATCAACCGAAGGATTTTGCCCGTCGAACGAGATAATCGAGCAGAGCCTTGTCGAGCGGCTCGTCAGTCGTCAATTCCACTCGGTCGATCGCCAGTTTTCGGCAGCCCTTTTCGATTTCGCCCCGCCAGTCGTTTACGGCCTGCTGGTACGATTCCCGAATGGCCTCTGCTTGCGTGGTCAATTGTTCGCCTGTTTCCAGATCACGAAAGCTGACATGCCCTTCGATCGGCAAGTCGCGCTCGTACCGGTCCCAGACATGAAACAGCAGAACTTCGTGGTTGCGATACCGGAATTGTTCCAGCTTTTTCATCAGTTGCAGAGGATCACCGAAGAAGTCACTGATGATGACGACCAGCCCCCGATGCGATGCCAGTTCTGCCGATTGTGACAAACCGGTATAGGTATCAGTGACAGGGCAGGCTTTTGAAGCCTCGATCAGTTTCAGAATCTCGTCCAGTTGCCGCGACTTGGCTCGCGGAGCCAGATGCGCTGTCACGCGATCCGCGTACATTGTGATTCCGACGGCGTCCTGCTGTTTTAAAGCAAGCACCGCAAGTGCCGCCGCAAGTGCCGCTGAATAGAGTCGTTTGCTGACACCTGTGTTAGCGCATTCCATCGAACTGCTGACATCAAGCATCAGATAAAGATTGAGGTTTGTTTCTGCCGAATACTCTTTGACGTACAGACGCCCCTGACGAGCGTAGATCTTCCAGTTGACGTGTCGTGGATCGTCGCCCGCCACGTACTCGCGATGCGAAGCGAATTCGACGCTGAATCCGACATAGGGGCTGCGGTGCAGGCCCGTCAGAAAACCTTCGACGATCGACCTCGCCCGAAGCTCGATATTCTCAAGCCGCGAGAAAAACGCGGGATCGACCAGTTCGCGAGCAACAAGTGACATGACAATTTCCAGCGCGAGACTTGCTCGCGCCACGACCAGGAAGACTCTTTTACAATGTAAAAACGGGCGTTATTCGTTCTTTACGAATTTCAGCAGTCGTTCAACGATCGTATCCGTATCAAGGTTGTCTGCCCTCGCGTGAAAATTCAGTACCAGGCGATGCCGCAAGACGGGTGTTGCCAACGCGCGGATATCTGCAAAATCGACGTGATAGCGGCCTGCCAGAATCGCTCGTGCCTTTCCGCCCAAAACCAGGAACTGCGAGGCCCGCGGGCTGGCCCCGTAAGTAATGTATTTGTGGACTCCGTCAACATTCGGTCCTTCGCCTGGCCGCGTGGCTGATACCAGCCTGGCAGCGAATTCGATGACACTATCATCGATCGGAACCCCGCGAACCAGTTCCTGGAGCCGAACAACTTCTTCAGCAGTCAACACAGCAAGAGGATTTCCTTCGGTCTGGCTGGTCGTCCCTTTGATGATTTTGATTTCTTCGGCCAGCGTCGGATATTTAATCTTCAAGCTGAACATGAACCGGTCGACTTGCGCTTCCGGCAATGGGTAGGTCCCTTCCATTTCGATCGGATTCTGGGTCGCCACCACGAAGAAAGGCGGCTTCAACTGGTACGTTTCGCGACCGGCCGACACTTCGCCTTCCTGCATCGCCTGAAGCAACGCCGACTGGGTTTTGGGCGGCGTCCGGTTGATTTCGTCTGCCAGCAAAAAGTTCGTGAAGACAGGCCCACGGACGAATTGAAGCTGGTGCCGTCCCGTTCCTTCATCTTCCTGAATGACATCGGTACCGGTAATGTCCGACGGCATCAGGTCGGGTGTGAACTGGATCCGGCGAAACTCCATATCAAGTGTTCTGGCGAGCGTACGTGCCATTTTGGTTTTTCCCAAACCGGGCACGCCGTGCAACAGAATGTGCCCTCGGGAAAGGAGTCCCACGAGCATCGCTTCGATGATATCATCCTGGCCAACGACGACTTTCGCCATCTCCTCACGAACCCGGGACCGTGCCTCGCGCAATTTGGCGACCGCAGCAGCATCTTCGTTGTTGGCGAGTACGGCGGCCAGCCGCGTCGGTGCTTCGCCATTTGATGCTGCGGCGTTCTTTGTCATTTCGACTGCAGTCATTGATTGTCACTCCTGAGGTATCTTTCGGTCGGTTTGAAATCCCGTTTTCTTATTGAAATCCCGGCATTGATCATGTCGGCAGAACTGTGGTTCAAGGTTTGTAAACCACAATTCGGTAGGGGTCGGTTATCGGAATCGGTTCTTTCGTCCATGGTTTCTCCCAAACGACCTTGTCGTCCAGCGAGACTTTGAGTGCATAGGCCGTCATCGGAGCCAGCGAGTAATACCATGCGTCGTCTTTGCCGTCCGATGACTTCGCTTCAAGCGTGACGAAGACTTCGGGATCGGTCGTGACAACGAACGCAAACACCGCTCCATCGATAATGTGATGTCCGGGACTCGAATAGCGCAACAGCGGTCTGGTGAGTGGTCGCAATTCCCAGCGACTGGCCCCTTCAAAGTCGTCGCTGGCAGAAAAACGTTCGATCATCGCTTTCATTTGGGACAACCTTAACGCACCACCCTTCGCCGGAGCCGGTGCCGACGGAACAGGCTTCCATTCGACACCCGCTTTGGACGGATTCCATACCGTTTTCCCATCTCGCGTCGCTCGAAATGAGGCCGTCGTCAGCGACTGAAATTCGTGTAACCATATTCCGGAATCAATCAGAAACACCTGGGCCGCAGCATACGGTCGCCCGTCGTCCGATGTCCAAAAAAACAAGGTTCCATCTTTCAGACCGGTGACAGGATTCGTCCATCGGAGCGCAGCATCGGGAACGAGCTTGAGTGTCTCGGCATTGTTGACACCTGTCGTAAACTCGTAAACCTGCGTCGAATCTTTCATGTACGTCAATCGTTTGGCCAATTCGTCAGTTGACACCGTGTCTTGCGCAGCGGCGCGCGCGGCGACGGCAAGCAAGATGCCGCAAATTCCCGGAAATGTAGTTGTTGCGTGAACCGTCATAGAAATTTATTCCGCCTGCGAGGCTTCTTTCATGTCGATAAATCCGTCGTTGTCCCGATCGAGCTGTTCAAAGACGGCTCGAGGTCCCAGAAATTCGCTCCACGACAAATCTCCATCGTTGTTGCGATCCATCCGCTGAAACCACATCGGACCACCTGGGGCAAGTTGCTGGAAGGCCGGATTCGTTGCGGCCAGTTGCTCGATCCCGCCGAAGAGTTGAAAGCTTCCCCGCACGAACTCGAGATGAAAATTTCGTTGCGGATCGGTTTGCTTGACAGAAACGCCAGGGGACTTTTGCAGACTTTTAAGCGATTGTTCGGCGAGCTTTAATTCCCGTTGTGAAATTCGTCCGTCGGCGTTCCGGTCGAGTTGCTGGAAGAAACCGTTTCCTGTGTCGTAAAGGTTCACTCGACAACTTGTCGCCGCCGGTTCGCCTCGTACGGCGACGTAGCGCTCCATTTCTTCACCGAAGACTTTTCCGTCTCCATCCAGGTCGATACTCTCGAACAACCCCCGCTGAAACCGAAGCCTCTCTTTTGCTTCCGCAGCGTCGATATATCCGTTTCCGTCAGTGTCCAGAGAATTGAATTGCTCCATGGCGCTGTCGAGCGCCTTCTTCACCGAATCGATCTGTCGGCACGAAATACTAAGCACCGATGACGCAAACGCAATCCGTGCAAAATCACGCCGGGCACCGTTGTCGATCCGCGTTCCGCGCACAGACAAAACCTGAACCATCAATTGCCGATCGTCGGAAGGTGCCAGTTCAATTGCGAGTTCGATATCGGGTGTTGTCTCGCCAATTTTCTGTAATTCAATCTCGTTCAGCTTCTGGTCGTTGTTGGTGTCCAGCAATTTGAATCGATCGCCCGTCCATCCCAGCTCTTTTTCATTCAATGCCAGGTCGCGATTGCGATCATATTTTTTGATCAGCCTGCGGGCGAGCAACGGTTCGCGAACGTCTCGCAACAGATCGGCAACACTGGTGCCCGACTTTTCCGGTGTTGTATCGGCCATCATCCCGGCTGGAGTTCGAGGATCGGGCGGAGGTGGTGGTGGATTGATCTCCTCGAAGCTGATGCACTGATCTTCGTCCGTGTCGAG
Source organism: Schlesneria sp. (assembly GCA_025353525.1). Lineage (GTDB taxonomy): Bacteria > Planctomycetota > Planctomycetia > Planctomycetales > Planctomycetaceae > Schlesneria. The sequence continues at coordinate 12,585 of JANXOO010000047.1, forward strand.
TTTCCCGATCAGTTCGGCGGCGGCCGCCATCTCGACCGGATCGAGCGAACCGGAACCGTCCTTGTCAAGTTTCTTGAAAAACTCCGAGTCCCCTTTGGCACTATCCATATCCTGCCGGT
>JANXOO010000382.1 GCA_025353525.1 Schlesneria sp.
GCCAAAGCGAAGTTGTCCTGGTGTTGAGCGGCATCCGCACGAAACAATAACGCGTCCACACTGTAACGATCGAGCTTTGTCCACTCGTCACTCAATCGCTGCAGTTCGGTCCAGTTTTCGGCCTTTCGAGCGTTCCGGCACTTTTGAAGAAGGGATTCCTCCTGCTCGTGATACCATGAACGGCGGAGCCAGATGGAACCTGCAATCATTGGTGTGGCAAGCACCAGGATCAGAATCAGCTTTCGAACATGTACCCACTTCGGCGATCGGATCACGAACGTCTCCTTGCGCTCTCGTCGTTTCCAGCAGCAGAATCAGGGTCAGTTCAGTATTGAAACTTCCACCGTCTAACCGTTGATCAAGCCTTATTTCGAGTCATTTGAAAAACTTCGCTTTCGCGGGATTTCATTTGCGATACGGTGATTCTTTTCAAGGATCGCCCGCCATTCCCCGTCATACAGATTTGCATTTTGAGCATCCGTAGTAATGGTCGGCAGCCAAAGATCGGGTTGCAACCGAGCCAATACCTGCATCGTCCCGGAATATTTTTGGGCATCCGATCCCGATCTGGACAGTTCAGCCGCCAGCACGTCTCCCGATTCGCGATCGATGACCATTGGAATTCGACCGGAAAACAGTACTGTCTTACCCGTCCGGTTCAGCAGATACGCGATGGGCGCGACACCGCGACCACCCAGTGGCACGGTCGTCACAGGGAACCAGCCCTTCAACTTCAAATCGTCCGCCGGGATAACCACTGTATGATCGGGGCATAACTTCTTGATAACGTCGACGCCGTCAGTTGCTACGACAACCGAAGTATTTTCAAACTCAGTCAACTCCCGAAGTCCCGCCGTTTCGGCTTCGCCACAATCCGTAAGCAGAACAGCAAACGGCCGTGTTGGGTCGAGCCCGAGTTCCCTCGTTTTCGACTGGATAAAATCAATCAAGCCCCGACCACCGGGTGCATTGACGGTAAACATTCGAGACTCGGCAAAAAAAACATAGACCGGGTTGTCATGATAATCGCCCAGGTAATACAGGTCAGGCAACAGCCGTTTCGGGATTCCGTCGAGAAACCCGGCACCATCAGATTCGATGCGGGCGACCAATTGCTTCATCTCGGCGATACCCCGGTCGAGCATTTCGTCCCATTGAAGCGGAGTGATTCGCGGACTTTGCAGACCTCGGCTGGCAGATGGATGACCTGGCAAAACCAGATCCGGTGCCGGTAAATTCTGCAGTTTTTGCAGCGTCGTCAGATAGGCATACGCGTCACCACGATAGCGTGGGGCAAGGTAGGTTGAATACGTACCAAGCGGCTTTTCCCCCAACCGATAAATGACATCGCCCGAGAACAGCACTCGTGCTCCCGACCGTTCCAGCAAATAGCAAGTACTTCCCGTCGTATGACCCGGGGTCTCAAGCACCTCAAAATGACATTCGCCAACTGTTATCGTTTCGCCTCCTTGTAGTGCAACGTCCACTGTCGTTGAATGAGGCACATGCCCAGGCATCTTGAAATGACTAAAGAAGGCGTCGCGAGGCCCCCCGACTTCCAACACCGGTACGTCCGCTTGCCCGGCGTAAACCTGCGCACCTGTCTCGGCCCTCAACCGGTCTGCCCCGCCGCAGTGATCACCGTGAACGTGCGTCAGGAATATCGATCGCAACTGCATCCAGTCGAGTCCTTGCGTTTTCATTGCCGCCTTGAGTTCCTTCGCGTCAGCGCTCAGCCCGGTATCGATGATGACCAGCCCGTCGGATGTTTCAACAACGTACGCGGCCGCTGGCCCTATGCCGCCGATCAGGTGAATACCGGGCAATACCATCACGGTGCTGCCGTCGAGCGAAGGGACTTTCAGTTCGGGCTTCCAGCGACAAGTACCGACGTAAACGCTAAAGCCCATGAACAGGATCACCAATGAGATAATCCATTTTTTAAGCCGTGCGGCCGATGCCATCAAGATATTCTCCGGGAGGCTCGTTGGAATACCGGAAGCCGGGGTTCGAGAACGCCGCCTTGAACACCTATCTGGCAGCGAAGTTTTGTGGCAAGGGCTTGAAAAAGTCGATCCCTTCTGTGATTTCGATCGCCTGGTCTGCAGGAACATTCCCGAACGTCTGCGTCGTATTCGAAGTTGGCCAACTGACTTGCAATTCGGTCACTTGCGTTGCACCGAGCAACCCGAACGATTCGACCAATGTGTTACCGCCAAAGCTTCCGTTGTTGCCAACAGTTCTGAAGATGGACCGTAACTTTCCTGTCCCGTCATCGATCGTGACTTTGATCTGTGCTCCCAGTCCCGCCCGATTCGATGTTGCGCCAACCAGTTTGACCTTTAACCAATGGCGTGAGCTTCCCGGGTTTTCAAATAACAGGTTGTAGGCCCGATCGCCCGGAACTGCTCCGCCTGCAACAACGAACAAATCAACGTGGC
>JANXOO010000413.1 GCA_025353525.1 Schlesneria sp.
GGACAGGCACCAGGAAGCCCCCCGGCGCGCCGGGGTCCCCGGTTTTCAGCCGGTAGATTTTACACTGCCGGTCGCGTAACGGCGCGGGATGAGGGTCTCAATCAATCCCCGGACGAAACAGAACCCGCAGCGGTTGCGGGAATAATTGTCTCAAACGGGATTCCAGCAATTCTTTTCCGGCAAGAAACTCAACGCCTATCTCGATGGCGAACAGCGGTGGGCCGTGCCAGTCGCCTGAGGCGATTTTTACGAGGTCTTTCTGTGTTGTGAGGACGACCTCCGCAGACGATTCGCGTGCGAGATTTTCGACGAACTTCAGATCTTGCGAATCGTAGTGGTGGTGATCGGGGAACGGATGTGATCGAAGAGACTCGACACCGAGCGACGCCACCGTTTTGTGAAAGCCTGCCGGATTGCCGATTCCACAAAACGAGATCGCCCGTTTTCCAAGGATGGAATCCAATGATTGCGGCTGCCAGTCCAGGCCGACCAGCCGACGCGGCACAAATGCTATCTCGACAATTTCGTTGTGACTTCGGAATTCACGTAATCGTTGCAACAGAACCTGACGTTGTTTTTCCGGGCACTGGTTCGCTCGTGTAACGACGATCAGGTCCGAGCGACGCAGTCCTGACATTGACTCACGCAACAAGCCTCGCGGCAGCACGTGCCCGTATCCCCAGGGCTGCAACGCGTCGACAAGGACGAGATCGATATCGCGATGCAAGCGTCGATGCTGGAATCCGTCGTCCAGCAGCAATACATCACAGTCAAATTCCGTGACCGCTCGTCGTGCTGAACTGACCCGATCACGACGCTGCAAATGGGGAACGCCTGGACAAAGGCGATCGAGAACGCGTTTTTCGTCATTCCCCTGCGACAGTTCGGCGGACGTGTCGCATGAAGCATCCTGCCGGGCCCGTGTCTGCCTGCCCGCGTCTTCGGAGGGATCGAGTGACCGATAACCCCGGCTGAGCAATCCTGGGCGATGACCTGCGGCGACGAGCCAATTGGCCAACCATGCCGCGAGTGGTGTCTTGCCGGTCCCGCCCGTTGTAATGTTTCCGATACTGATGACCGGTACTGACGCCCGATGGGTTGTCAGCCAGTGGCGATCATAGGCATGGTTCCTCATGGCCATTACGGACGCATAGCCCCATGAGGCGATGTGAAGACCGCAGCGTAACAGCTTTGCTACGAAATCCTGACGGCGACCCGAGAGCAAGTCGTGCAAAGCGGCTTCGTCCATGGAGCGACCTTACGCCAACTCGGCAACCCTTTTGCAAATCGCGTCTGCCATCTGGCTGGTTCCAACGGCGGTCGGATCGGTGCGATTCGGCTTCAGATCGTACGTCACATTCTTTCCTTCGGCAATGACATCCGCGACGGCTTGTTCCAGTCGATCGGCGGCCTTCGTTTCGCCGAGGTGATCCAGCATCAGTTTTGCCGAAAGGATCAGCGCGGTCGGATTCACCTTGTTTTGGCCTTTGTACTTTGGAGCGCTCCCGTGAGTGGCTTCGAAGATTGCTGATTCAGCACCATAGTTCGCACCAGGTGCAACGCCCAGCCCACCGACAAGGCCAGCGCACAAATCGCTGAGGATATCACCGTAGAGGTTCGGGAGCAGGATCACATCGTACAACTCGGGCTTCTGGACGAGCTGCATACACATGTTATCGATCAGCCGTTCCATGTACGTCACACGGCTGCCGTCCGGAACTTTGCCGTCCAGTGACGGGTCAGACTTTGATCTGAGTTCAGGTTGTTCGAATTTCGCCTTGTACGACGCGGCGACGGCTCGGGATTCGTCATACCACAGTCCGTCGGTGAACTTCATGATGTTCGCCTTGCAGACCGATGTCACCGATTTTCGCCCGTGTTTGACGGCATAGTCGAACGCAAAATTCGAAATATTCCGTGTTCCCTCGACTGAAATCGGCTTGATGCTGATCCCGGTCGAATCGAGTCCAGTACCGATTTTCCTGCCGGTGGCGGCTTTGTTGATCGCCTGAATCAGATCGACCGTGGCTGGCAGGCCCGCCTGAAATTCGG
>JANXOO010000449.1 GCA_025353525.1 Schlesneria sp.
AGCTAGCGCCTGGCGAATTTGCCACGCAACGCTGTCACCCACAAATCGAATCGAACCGTCGGTCAGCAAGCCGTGAGCACCACCGGTGTGAATACTGCTCCACTGGGCACAAGGGAACCGTTGACCTCCTGTGCCAGGATCGGCAGGATCGTAATTGATCGGCATCTTCATGCTGCTGATCGCGTACCCACCCATCCAGAGGTTATCTTCGTTTTGTGATTGGGGAGCTTTCTTGTTCATCCAGTGGTGATTTTCGATCACCAGCATGGTATTCGACGTTCCATCTCCAGCTCCTGCAATCCCAACACATCCGTTCCAAAAAATCATGCCGTTGCATGATGATCCCGGACTCGGGTCCTGGGCGTCCGACCACGCTGCACCGTTCCAGTTTTGCGGATACGTCGTCGTATTCGTGCAGTTACGGTGGGCAGCATCCATCCAGCCCATATTCCCGACGTAGTCTGTACGACCACCATCCAAACCAGACCCCCAGTCGTCTCCTCCGCCAGAGCCATTGGGTTGAACGGGCGCTTGAGGATTGCTTGGGCAAAGGAATCCCGTGATCACCCTGCGGCGAGCTGCGACGTTGGCAGGGCTTCCATTGATAATCGCCTCGTTAACCTGACCGTTGGTTGGACTTTGGGCTGCCAATTGGTCACTCGGATCAATGGTGTTGTAGAGCGAAGCCTGATCGATGTATGGCAGAATCCCCACCAACCAGCCGAGGGTTCCCCATGTTTTAGTCATCAGCCCTTGCCCGACATTTCGGTTGCTCAGACGATTGAGCGGAAATCTCTGGAATGTATCGTGATAATTATGAAGCGCTAACCCAAGTTGCTTCAGATTGTTCTTGCACTGGGTACGACGGGCCGCTTCGCGAGCCTGTTGGACTGCAGGAAGAAGAAGCGCAATCAACACTGCGATAATTGCGATAACGACGAGTAACTCAATGAGCGTGAATCCACGCAATCGAGTCCAAAAAACGCCACTGCTGCTCTTTTTCATCGTAAACTCCAGTAATTTCTGGCCATAAAAGAAATGCTCACAATCGAGCGGAAACACCAAAGAAAATCGGTACGGACCTGAAACAAGGCCGTCTTTAATCAGCTTTCAGAGTTCGATCAACAATTCGGACATAGTACTCGTGATTTCAACTTCTTTCGGCGATGACGAAAAGGAACTGTAGATTTTCGGATAAGGCGTCACTTTTTTCATTTTTGCGAGCGCACTTCCGTCCATCATTGCCTTCATTTTCTCTTCAGGCGATTCGCCGTCCCCACTGCTAAACGTGACTTTGTATTTTCCCGGCGCAGCACCGCGCTTTCCGGAAGCTGACCAAAGATCAAACCCTCCCTCAGGATCCAATTCACCAAAACAGCTATCGTCCGCGCCTGGGGCTGCCTTGATAACAACCAGCAAAAGCGTGCAACCCGTTAAAGGTTTTCCTTTTAGCGTCACTTTTCCCTTAACAGGATAAAGCTTCGGTTTCGGGGTGACCGCAGGTCCACATCCGGACAATCCAAAAGCGATTGCAACAACGACAAGAAGTAAACGACGCATCTGAAGGCACTTTCATTCGTATCAAACAAGAGAAGAATTATTAACAAAACAGGTTTGGGAACCACCTTGACAACCGTCAGGCTACCTCAACAGTTATCGGATGTCAATTTCCATATGAGCAGATTTTGATGAATCGGATCAGATTTCAGCTCCCTTACAGATTGGTTTTTTTTCCAAGTCGTCGACCCAATTCTGCCGCAACCTGCCCGTCGCCGCATTGGCCTGCGAATTTGGCGAAGTCGGCCAGAATTTCAGTCGGCACGTTCTGCCATGCGCCACTCGCATTAATTCGCGACCTCAAATCGCGGGCGGACTTTGCCAGTTCATGTAACTGATCCGCATCGGCCAGTTTTCCTTCGCGTCGCAGAACCTCGGCCAACCAGTTTCGGGCATTCCAGTCCAGAGGATACAGATCAATCGCCTTCCGCAGTGCTTCGCCCGCTTTTGTCAGTTCATCCCGGTTTAAATGCAACCAGCCTTTGGCTCGCCAGAATCGCGAATCGTCGTCGGCTTCGGGTGGAAGTCGGACCATCAGTGAGACTAACTCGTCGATATTGCCTCGCCGAACACACAGGTCGACCTGATAGGCGAAAAGTTCGAGGTTCGTGGGAAATCGTTCGATTAATCTGTCGACGAGCGAGTATTTATCGTCGCCATCGGGTTTCCTCACGCCGCTTTCCGGTTCGGGCATGTGCAAAACGCGAGCGACAATAAACAGCTCTGAGTCCGGGTTCGCCGCCAGCCATCTCGAATTCGACTCAACCCCTGCGGCCACTCGCATTGTGTCCATCAAAAACAGGTAAATATACGACTGCGGCGGTTCGCGTGAGCATTCGATGGCAAACCGGATATGGTGTTCCAGTTTTCGTCGCTGAAGTGTCAACGCATAGAACTCGATCAACTGCTGATGAGCGGCAGTCACGCGGCGATCAAGGTTCAGAATTCGTTCGCACGTATGAACGCCGTCGAAGGGGCGATTCAGTGCTCCGAACTGCAAGGCAGACAGGCTGACAAGCGATGTC
>JANXOO010000453.1 GCA_025353525.1 Schlesneria sp.
GCGAATTGTACGGACGGCAGAACCGTTCCGACACAAAAGTCAGGCTGGATCGGGAAACTGTTTCGGCTGGTTTTCGGTGTCGCCATTTTTTTGGCGGGATGGATGTCGGCGCTCTTTCAGGCTGCTCAACACGAAAAAGAATCGCTTCCAACCGACACTGTGTCGCATGCCAGGTCGAAGTCTGCTGTCATTGTGACCGTCGAACCGGTTTCCATTCAAACAGTTCAGCGAACGGTCGAGGCGTTTGGTACTCTGCATGGATTTGAAGAAGTATCGATCTCGGCGCGAATCGAAGGTCGTGTCAGCCGGATTCTTCACGATGTCGCCGATCGCATCAATCCAACGGAAATGTTGCTTGAAATCGACGCTACCGACTACGACCTGGCTGTGCAACAGGCCGATCGGGCGTTGCAGGTCGAATTGGCCAGACTGGGGTTGAAAGCGCCACCACAGTCAACGCCCGACCTGGAACGAGTCCCGTTTGTTGCCAAAGCAAAATCCGTGCTGGATCACGCGAAATCGCGATTCGATCGGATCGGGCGACTTGCGGCGTCCAAAACGATTTCGCTTGAAGAATCCGAGAATGCGGCGAATGATTTGCGGATGTCCAAGGCAGAGTACGACGACCAGATCCTGAAGGCTGAAACCGACCTGGCGACGATCCGAATGAAGCAAGCCGACCTGGCCGTGGCTCGCGAGCACCTGGCGAATACGAGAGTAGCGACCCCGACCCCATCGATTTCCCTGCCGGAAAGCAATGATGTTTCGTATGTCGTTTCACAGCGATCAGTGGCCGAAGGGACATTCGTTCGGCCAGGGACGGAAATCTTTCGAATTGTGATTGATCGGGTATTGAAGCTGCGCGTACCGGTCCCCGAACGGTACAGTTCAGAAGTTCAATTGCAACAGCGAGTCGATGTCTATGCCGCCGCATCGACTCGTCCGTTCCCAGGGACTGTCACGCGGATCTATCCGATCGTCGAACCGGCCACGCGTACGTTTCAGGTCGAGATTCAGATTCCAAATCCGAACGGCGACCTGAAACCAGGAAGCTTCGCCAAAGCCGCAATTTTAACGCGGGTCGATCCTTTGGCGGTCACGGTCCCGCTGTCGGCAGTCATTCAATTCGCAGGAATCACAAAAATATTTCTGGACGTTGATGGACGTGCGAAGGAAATCCCCGTCACGCTGGGTGCTCAAACAACCGACTGGGTCGAAATAGTGGAGCCGACGTTGCCACGCGGAGCAACCGTCATTACGAGCGGTCAGTCGGCCGTCGCGAATGAGACCCCCGTCTCAGTACGCGAGGTCACACCGTGAATCTCTCGGAAATCTGTATCCGTCGTCCCGTCTTTACCTGGGTACTCGTGGCCATTCCGGTCGTGCTCGGCGTCGTTTCGTATTACAGTCTGGGCGTTGATCTGTTTCCCAAAGTCGATCTTTCGGCGGTTTCCATTTCCGTTCGTTTGCCTGGTGCGAGTGCCGAAGAGATTGAAACGTCTGTCACCAAAGTCATCGAAGAGGCCGTCAATCAGGTTTCCGGGATCGACGAATTGCGTTCGACAACGCGTGAAGGAATGGCCACTCTGGCTATCCAGTTTCGGCTGGACAAGAACGGTGATGTTGCCGCGCAGGAAGTTCGGGACAAGGTCGCTTCGATCCTCAATCAAATGCCGCAGGGGATGGAACCTCCCGTCATCAACAGGTTCGATCTGGATGCCAATCCGATCATGACAATCGGTGTCTCTGGACGACGCGACGTTCGCGAAGTGACCGAGATTGCGAAACGACGCCGAGCACGACCGGAATGGCCACGAGTACCCAGGTAAAGACGGGACGACGGATACAGATTTCCGAGAGATTCACGGTGTGACCTCGCGTACT
>JANXOO010000477.1 GCA_025353525.1 Schlesneria sp.
TGACGCGGTTCTTGCTGCGAGCCGCCTCAACGTTCACGGCATCATTTATTTCGGTGCCTGGCCGCTGGTCAGCTCGAGCAGATGTTGAAAATCCTGATCGTTTCGCAGCGGGTCGAAATCGGTCTCGGCAGGTATCAGGGAAAGCAGATTTCGATCCATCCGCAGTGACCGTCCGAGCCATGAAAGAGCGTTGTCTTTATCGCCTGCCAGTGAATAATAGCAGGCCAGGTTGTACAGCACGACCGGGACATCCTTGTGAAATTCGTAAGCCAGTTTCATCGCATCGATCGCTTGCGGCAACTGGTCAATCCGTTTGAAGCACCACGCCATCCCCATCAGCGCGATCAGATCCGTCGGTTTTGCGAGATGAGCCTGCCGGAACGCACCGAGTGCCGGACGATGTTCGCGTTTCATTTGCAACGCTTCACCGCGCAACATGCACATTTTGAAAAGATCGGCATCGACATCGTCGATGCGACCGATTTCGCGAAGCGCATGGTCAGGCATGTTGAGGGCCAGATAGCCTTCGGCCGCTCTGAAGTGACGCTCGCGCATTTTTTTAGTATTGATCGACATGTGATTCCCGCACGGATTGCAGCGGATCTTGTAGCATCACTGCACGGCGCCGTCCACGGATCCGGTGGATGGAATCGATCGAACCGGGCGCGGAACAAATTCTGTTTTTGGAACGGATGTTCAGAGCGGTTTTTCTGCGTAGGAAAGCTGCGTCAAATCAGCTCCGGGGTAGTAGTAACGCACGATATCGTCGGTGCTGCGACCTGCTTCCGCCTGGCCTTTGGCTCCCCATTGACAGAATCCGGCTCCGTGTCCATGGCCGCGTCCTTCAAAAACCACCCGATTCTTGTCAAACGACATGCGAAAATTTGGGCTGTAAAGTGTTCCGGCAGGCAAACGGTCCCGCAACTCGACGCCGCTGACCGGGTCGCGATGTCCTTCCCGTTCCAGCTCGAATCGTGAGATGACTCCCTGCCCCGGTTCCGATATCTGATAGATTGCACCGATGGGAACTGCGTTTCTCTCCCGAATGCCAGGAAGGCCAGTCCGTTTCTCGAATTCGTCGCGAGGCATTGCTGTCGTCCAGCGATACGAGGGTGAGTCGCGGCACCATTCGCAAGGAACTGGCCTCAGCGACTCGTTGGCGTCCTTGAACAACTCGCGTCCGTCGGTCGTACAGCCTCCGCAGACGGCCGAATAGTACGTGCAAAAGAGTTCGTTCTTCCATGTGCAGACGGTCCCGCGAGTTTCCTTGACGACGATTCGGCTGCTTTCACTCTCGCCCGCCAATCGCCGTCCTGCGGCATCAACATATTCGACCCCCAGATACTTTTGACTGCGCTGCGACGACAAAAGATCGAATACGGATTTCGGATCGGCCTGTTGAGCCTGGTACAGGGCATAGGTTCGCGCGACGATTGCCTGGGCACGACGTGCAGCCTGTGGAAACCTGGCTGGCATCTCGGAATCAACGACACTCGCCAGATATTCTTCGATCGGCAAGACGTTCACCGCCGAGACCTTGCCGTCGGTGCGTCGGAATAAACGCATTTTGCCGCGATACAAATGACCGTCAATCCGAATTGTCGGCGACGATTCGGGCTGAATCTCGATCCGGTCAGATTTGAATTGATGCGAGCCGATTTTCAGCCCGGCGGCAGTCGACATCACGACCGTCTTTCCCGATAGCGCGTCAGGTGGAACCCATTCACCGGAAGACAGCGACAGCAGACGAAACGGCCCACGTACTTCGACCTGAAATGAACTCGTGCCACCGGGAGTGACATTGACCCGTATCTCGGGCTCGGTCATTGTCACCGGTTGCACGATGACAGGTATATTCGGTGTTACGGGCTGCCGGGATGTTGGAGACAGGGCTGATGACGGGGAGAGCGGTGATTTTGTGGCAGTCCGCGTCCCTGTAAAGGTCTGTAATGGTGGCGGCGGCTCGTGTGTTTCAGGTGCAGTTCGGATGGCGATCACAGCGATCAGCAGCGCAAACGCCGGAACGGCCGCGACCCGAATGTCCCGTCGCGGCTTCCAGTTCACTCGGCGGTCGCCTCCGGCAGTGGAAACGCCAGCCGGGACGACACGGTTGCCGTCATGACGGTTCGATGATTCTGATTCGACGGTCACGTGCCCCAACCGGACACTTCGCGGACCTTGATCATTGTTGCGAGAATCGTATTCCACGTTTTCGCGTTTTCGAGTGTGGCGTTGGGAAACATGCAACCGTCCCAGCAAATATGACGAATTCCGCGATCTGCAGCACCTTTCAGCCAATAGGCTGCCGTGGCAACGATATCAAGTTTGCCGTTCGGGTCATCTGCCAGGCAGTGTCGTCCGGTTTTGTCGTGACTTCCTGACCCGTGGACGGTCCCGTCGTTTTGCGCAACGTGGAAGTCGATCGTCCACGGACGAAGCGCGTCGGTCATTTTCGTATACGCGGCGTCGAATTCCGCCGGGGAATAGCCTTCCTTTAATAGTGCATGTTCCGGAGCGTTGTATCCCATCAGGTACAGATATGTATGTGCCTGATCGGCCTGAAAACCGACCGTCCCCGGCATATCGGTTTGTTCGAGCAGCTCGACCATGTTTTTCCATGAGTGCATCCCGGCCCAGCAAATTTCGCCTTCGGCCGCCAGGCGTTCGCCATGTGCCGCAGCAATAATTCCCGCCTCGCGAAATGTCGCCGCGATCTTTTTCGTGTTTGCCGCAGGATTTTCCAGCCAGTGCGACGGGCCGTCAGCCGCATCGATCCGGATGATTCCGTACTTGCGGACACCGTGCTTGTTGAATATCCCGGCGATGCGACAGGCTTTTTTCACCGCCAGAACGAACTTGGCTCGTTGCTCGGGGCCTCCCATTGAACTGTCGCCGACCGTTCCCGGCCAGACAGGCGCCACGAGCGATCCAACAGCCAGCCCTTTCGAAGCAATTTTGTCGGCAACCCGTTTCACGTCATCGTCGCTCAGATCGATGTTGATATGCGGGTCGAACAGAAACAGATCGACGCCGTCGAACTTCTGACCGTTGACCGTTGCCTGAGTCGTCAGCTCAAGCATGCGATCAAGCGAAATAAACGATTCGGCACCGGGCGAGCCTTTCCCGACAAGACCGGGCCACATGGCATTGTGAAGTTTCGGAAATGTATTGCTCATCGTTGCTTCCTTCGCGTTGTTTTTGAAACGCATGGCGGTTCCGTGTGACCACGATTCGCTTCAAGTGACGATTGTCGGTTCGAGATCGTTTCTGCTGCCAGTCGCCTCGAGTTTTATACTGCTCGCGGTCCAGATTGAGGTGTCATTTGAAGGTCCGTTTCCGCGTTCGGTGCGAATCCACCGTTGGAAACGCACTTTCCGGCAATTTTCGAAGTTTTTCGTGGCCTCAATTCAGACCGCGCGAAGTATCACTGTCTCTGCGATCTGAATTGCCACCACGGCGACCACTGCCCCTGCGATATCGAACGGGTGGTCATTTGCGTTTGTGGTCACCAACGTTTGGTGCCGACGGCTGTGCGTTGGGACCGAAATACCTGAGTGACACCAATGGTTCCGAGCCGGTGTTCTCGACGACGACACCTTCTGCTGCAGCCTTGGCCGTGACGAAGACTTCGTCGTCGGTCATTTGGCCAAATCGGATCATTGCCGGCGTCTGCAGCCGCATCCCGTTGATCTTTCCTTCGCCCTGCACGGTGATCCAGCCGTATGCACCGCCGTCTTTCAGAGTCAATTTAGCTCCGGGATTGACGGTCAGTTCCTTGGCCGTGAACAGTTGCTCCCCGTCGACTTTGCCGTAGACGATCCAGCGATCGACGTATCCCTCTTTTTCGGTATTGGCAACGGGAATCGGTTCAAGGTAGTTGTTGTCCTTGAAATTCGGGTCGACGTTTTTCTCCCAGTCGAGTGCATCGACCAGGTATTGCAAATCGTCGTGTTTTTCTTTCGGAAAATCTTTCGTCAATAAAGATCGGGGAACGGCCCGTCCTTCGACCATCGACTGATACATCCCGAAGACATCGCTGCCCCACTGGGGTTCGTATGTCAGAAGACTTCCCGGTGCGTGCAGAATGCACGGAGGAATCAGCCAACCCGTTCCCGGCTTCAGACGATAGGCTTTTGACAGATCGAGGATTCCGTTGTCTCCATCGTTCCAGCGGGACAGGCTGTCAATGACATCCTGTTTTGTCGTGCCAGGTTCCAGTCCCATAAACGTGTAGGGGAAATTATTGCCTGTCGGGTTGAGCTGAGGCGGAAAGTAGTACGATTCCGGTTTGCCTTCTTGTCCGACGAGTTTGGCCTGCGCCGCACTCTGGTGCATGTGGTGCGGAATGGGGCCCATGTTATCGAAGAATTTTGAATAGACCGGCCATCGCTTGTACTTGTTCCATATATGGTCGCCGACCGTTTCGGAACCGAGTTCCGCGATCGCGTCCTTGAGTGAGAATTTTTGGCCTTTGTGGACGCAATACGAAAGTCCTTCGTCTGCCGGAGCTCCTTCGTTGGCCGCCGCCGTTGTCGAGGCAAACCAGCGTTCGTCAATCCCGCCTCGATGAGTCCCAAGTGCGTAGTAGTCAGCGGGATGCAACTTGAGGCGTCGACCGGGCTGCAGGAATGATCGCGGTACCCATGTCGGAGCGAGTCGCAAGACTCCCTTGCCATCGGTGAGCGCGGCGGACGCGAGTTGCTTGATATTGGCCACCATCGTGAATTTCTCCTCAACGCAATCTCGACACGCTTTTAGCGACGGACGCGAATATTGTGATTCGTTTGTGAAAAATACCCGGAGCGGAGATTTTTGAGGTTTGTTGACAGAAAAGCAATCGTGACAGCCAACGAAAACGGGGCGGTCGCGGCCAAAGTACGATGCGACCAGTGAAAACCGGTAAATGCGATCAGGTCCGGAAGACCATTCCGCATCAGTAAAAGAAAGAACAAGAGGAATACCACAAAGAGATCTGACGCAAAGGTGCCAAGAGGCAAAGGCGCAAAGAAAAAGGCCAACTGCGAGTTCCCCCTTGGCGTCTTTGCGCCTTGGCACCTTTGCGTTGAAATCCTTTCTCTTCTTTGGTGTACTCCGTTCAATCTGATTCTCGTGTCAATTGCGCCACAGGTTGACCAGTATTTGCTTGCGGTCTTCTTCAGACTTGGGTCTTCCCGGTGCCTGTCCGCGTTTTTCACGATTCCTGCCGAGCGAGCCAGAAAAAAAGACTTCGTCACTTGTCGCTCGTCGTCGATCGACCATAATGCTTCGTAGTCGCTGTTTGTGGCCTTCGCAAGTCGTTCCGGCTCACGAGGATGCCTGTATTGCTTCGAGCGGGTCGCAAATGATGTTTACGTTTTATGCCAAACGGGGAATCGGATTTCCCTCGCCAGGCACGGTTGCCTTAATCTGCTTCACTGTCCGATTCACTGAAAGTGCTTTCTGATGAAAAAACTGTTTTCAATGCTTGCCGCGACGACTGCCATCGCGTTTGTGTTTGCGGCGTGCGCATCGTCCGCGTCGGCTGAAGGCTGGGGCACCCTCAAGGGCCAGATATTGCTTGATGGGGACGTGCCTGCGATTCCACCACTTGATATCACCAAAGACGCTGTCTGTATGGCGCAACCGGTTCCCGATGAAAAGCTCGTTGTCGACGCCAAAACGAAGGGAATCGCGAACATTGTGATCTATCTGGCAAAGAAACCTGATGCGATTCATCCGTCGCTCAAGGAAATCGACGAGAAGAAGAAAGAAGTGACCTTCGATCAGAAGGGTTGCCGATTCACTCCGCACGTGATGGTTGTCCGCACCGGACAACAGGTTCGCGTTTTCTCAGACGATGATACGGCTCATAACACGCATACGTACATGGGCAAGAACGATTCAGACAACTTTTTGCTCGCGCCCAAAAACCGGGTTGGTGTCCTTTTAAAACCGCTCAAGTACGCCGAAAAACTTCCGCGAAAGGTCAGCTGCGATATCCATTCCTGGATGACCGCTTATTGGGTGGTCGTCGATCATCCCTATGCTGCAGTCACCGATCCCGAAGGAAAGTACGAAATTCCTGAATTGCCAGCCGGTAAGCACGAGTTCATCGTTTGGCATGAATCGTCGGGCTATCTCGACAAGAAATACACGGTCGAAATCAAAGAAGGCGTCAACGAGCAAAAGCCGTTGAAGTTTACGTCCGCGCAAATCCTGGTACCGTAATCCGGATTTACTTCGAACCTGGACCAAGAAACCGCATCCAGCGTCGGTCCCCTGCCGTTCCGGTCGCGGCGCTGATGTTGTCGAGATCGGCAATCGAGCTCAGTCCCAGTCGTTTCAGGTGTTTTTCGAGCTGTTCTCGCTCTGACTGGATCTGGGACCGTTCGCGAGCCAGTCGAGCGCGTTCGAGTGACATTTCGACTTCACCCAGCCGAACCTGAACATCAAGGCGCTCGATCATCGACTCGACGCGCAATTGCAGATCGGCAGGGACGTTGGCAAGACTGGCCCAATCGGCAGGGACAGCAAAGTTATTGCGTGTCCGGAACAATCGATTGAGCTGAATAATGTAAGCGTCTCGTTCAGAGATGGCCGATTTCAGTGCGTCAAGTCCCGCCGAATCGAAATCAACACAACCCGGCGTCGGAGTCTCACTGATCAATTTCAGGAATTCAGATTCCTCGTTGCGGCTTTCGGCGGTGAGTGCGGAAGATGTTTCAGAGAGCATCTTCGATTTGATCGATTCCCAACTGGAGAGCTGGTTTTCTGGCTCTGACGTGCCAGAACTGATCCCGCCGGCCCGGTCGATTTCTTCGTTCGCAGAATCGTCATGTGTCGACCCGCCGTCGTGCATTGCGATGGATCCACCGCTTTGACGCAGGTCGCTGACGAGGTCGTAGACAGATGCCAATTGCGCTTCGATTCGGGCGAGTGCGTTGTCGGGCCGGGATTGTTCCAGGTGGTCGACCAGGCGACGCACGTCGTCGAGGACGGGTGATTGGGCCACAGACAGCGCTGATTGGGCATCGTTCGAAGCAGACGCGCCGCCGTTTCGCGATACCGCACTTCCCGTTCGATGAAATCGATCGAGTTGCTCGACGGCCTGTTCGAGTTCATTGACCAGGGCCGAAATTAATTCGTCCTTCTGCAACACATCATACTGAAGCTTTTCCAGTGATTCAGCG
Source organism: Schlesneria sp. (assembly GCA_025353525.1). Taxonomy (GTDB): domain Bacteria; phylum Planctomycetota; class Planctomycetia; order Planctomycetales; family Planctomycetaceae; genus Schlesneria. The sequence continues at coordinate 7,170 of JANXOO010000477.1, forward strand.
GCATGACGATCAGGCGACTGCGGGATTTCAGCAGCTACAAATATATCGGCGACACTGCGGAGTTCTGTAATGGAAGTTGTTTCGGGAGTCGCTGAAAAATCATTGACCGAAGTGACGATGACCGGCTTCGTTGCTTGCGGAATCGCAGGGTCACAATCGTAATTCGGGTTGACTTGTAGCAACGAATTCCCGGACGCGGCAATTGAGCCACATGGCAATTTGTTGCGATTTCGCCTGTCTTTCGACGGTCCGGATGTCAAGATTTCTGCTTTCTGAATTCGAGGCTGATGGACTGAACCTATCCTATTTCCGTCAGGGAATTCGGCGTTCCATGAGCGTCGGGCGTATTCGCCCAGGAAATCTGTTCGCATTTTGATAGATTTGACGGATATTCAGCTCG
>JANXOO010000496.1 GCA_025353525.1 Schlesneria sp.
TACGGTATACGTTTCAATTTTTGTGATTTTCATATTTCGATATCCTTTCTTTTACAAGACGTGCTTCATTTTCATCTTTTACCGATATTTGAATCGACAATCCTGCCGTCGGCCGAAACAAACCTCGACACAGCTCGAAACGCATATATCGCTGGCTCCATCGACTTCTTGAGGTTGATGGAAGCTCGCCGCCAGTTTAACGATCAGCAGATCGGTTATCAAAAAACGCAGACTGAATATCAACGTAGTCGAGCGGATTTGGAACGGGCAGTGGGAATGAGCTTCGGCGCAATCGAATCCACAACGTTGTCGGATTCAGCAATGATGGATCATTTGCCGCAGCCAATATTGGAGTGATCCCTACATATATCGGTAAACAGACGAACTCGATTGTGATGGGTTGAAATGTTCAATGACCCCATCCTCGTGTTACGGCAGCGCTGCCGCAGTCGGCGTTTGAGTGAGATGGAAACCCGGTTGAGCCGAGGCTGGTGCTGCTCTACATCTGCCAATTGTCGCTGGAGTTCGTTCTGTTCCTGGTATTGCTTTGTGATTCGACATCTCCGTGGCGCAGTTTGCAAATTGGCTCGAGCTGCCGTAGTACCACTTGTGTCAGGCATTCCTGAAAGCGGCAGCCGCAGCCGCATTGATTCGGGAAGTGACGTTTTGAGCGTCCACGGACGACAATTTCGTTCCACAACGCGTCCGTGATGCAACCCGGCGACGGTCAACGTGTCTCTTTTCGCGGTGAAATCCGTCTATTTGCAAGGAATGCAATGCCGTTGATTGACAGTATCCGCGAATTCGAGGGTGCTCTGGCCTTTCGCGTTGACACATCAGACGATATAGCTGTTCGAGTGGCAGGCATGAGCTCCAGAATTTCACACTTGAGAGCAGGTTGTGGATGCTTGGGGTTTGTGGTGACTGTTCTGGTGAAAATACGAAAACGAGATCAGGCCGGATGTCCGGTGGGCGGATTTTGAATTTGTCGGGAATTTGCTGACGGGCGCCAACTATTGGTATTGTTGGCTCTCCACCGACACGGGGTCGGTGGAGAGCGTCAAACGTGTTTGTGAAGCCCTGCTGTACATTGAGAAGCGAGAACACCTGCAATCTGAATGTGTCAGAGAAATCCCGACAAAATTGGACGCTGCCCATGCCTGTTCTTCGTTGGCGCATGGGATGCTTTCTATGATTGAACCGTTACCTGAAACTAAAGTGCCGGGTGTTGAGAAGCCTCGTCGCACCCTGGAAGTGGGTCGCGCCCCGGAACAAACTTGCAACCAGGAACTTTGCCGTACGGCCCAGATTCTGATCGTTGTCATAGCGGCCCTGTTGCACCTGGTCTTTCTCTGCAATTCAAAACCGCTTCAGAGTGCGAATGATCGGTCACGCTGGTGTACTGTCTGTTCGCTGATCGAGCGAAACACTTTTCAGATCGATGAAATTCGGCAGAAGCCGGGCTGGGATACGATTGATCTGGTCTACGTTGATGGCCACTTCTATTCGACGAAACCTCCACTTCTGACCACGGTGGTGGCAGGAATCACCTGGTGCGTGCAGCGCATTTCGGGCTGGAATCTTGTCCACCACACTCAACAAGTGACGGTCGTCGTTTTGATCTTCGTCAACCTGATTCCGTTCGTCGTGTCGTTATTTGCATGGATCGCAATTCTCGAACGGATCACGGTTCACTCCGGGACCAAACTGGTTGCTGTGGCGATTGCCGCCTTCTGTACGATGTTAACTCCGTTTTTGATGACGCTGAATAACCACACGGTCGCCTCTGCGGCTGTGACGTTTGCAATCTATTCGCTGCTTGGAATACTGGGCGATCAGCACGATCGACGATTTGGCAAGTCATTTGTCGTGTGCGGGCTGGCGTCTGCCTGGGCGGCGGCCAATGAGCTTCCTGCCGGGCTGTTCCTGATGATCGCGTTCGTACTGGCGTTTCGCCGTTCGAGTCGTCGGGCTTTGACACTGTTCCTTCCGGCTGCGGTAATACCACTGGTAGCGCTTGTTGTGACAAATGTCGTTGCGACCGGACGCTGGAAACCGTTTTATGCCGACTATGGGACCGGGAAATACCGGTTTGTGATTGATGGCGTGCCAAGTTACTGGATGACTCCGCACGGAATCGATCGCAACCTTGATTCACCCGCGATGTACTTTGTTCACTGCACGATCGGACACCACGGTCTGTTTTCGTTGACCCCCATTGCACTGTTGGCCATCGCGGGCTGGTTGACGGCGTTCCGGATCCGGAACTTCTCCTTGCGGACTTTGTTGCAGGTGGGCGCGATCACAACGGCTATCGTGCTGGCGTTCTATATGACACGGACTCAAAACTACAACTACGGCGGTGTCAGTTGCGGACTTCGCTGGGCGATCTGGTTGACACCCTTTTGGCTGGTGGCCACCGTTCCGATTCTGGACTCTTGGGGAACGTCGAAGTTGTATAAGGGGATCGCGATCCCGCTGGCTGTGGTTTCCGTCTGGTCCGCATGGCAACCGATCGACAATCCTTGGCGCCAGCCGTGGCTGTTTCAATGGATGGAGGCGCGAAGCTGGATCGACTATTCCGACCCCGCACCGGAAATACCCAAACCCCTGTGGACGTGGTTCACAACATTGCCAAAATCTGTCGATGGCGATCCACCGTGGATTGAATTCACCGCCATCGGATCCGGTACAGGACAACGCGTGATTCGGCTGACTGCACGACCCGACACGGAAAACACTGGCGAGGATCGCATCACTCTGGAAATTCGGGAAACATGGGACGCGGCAGGGCCACCCGAGCGTCTTCGATCGTTGACGATTCTTGCCAATGAGTTCAATCAGGGGGCTCCTCCGGCAGACTTTATGCGCTGGTCGGATGCAAGCGTTTTGCCCGACCAGCAGCAGGCAGATCTTGCGTTTGTCAGGGGATTACCTTCGAAAGTTCCCTACAATCCTCGCGTGGTCCGTTATTTGAAGACGCGACTGCGGCGCGAGGCACTGCATTGCACCCAGACAGTTGCACAAGTGGCATTTTCCGTCGAAGACGGCGAAACTCCGTTAACACACCGCTGCGATACATGGCTGTGCGACGACGTTCCGTTCGGGGTTGCTCAGGTCGAATTCCATATCAGCAATCCGGCGTCCGGTGCCGTGCTGTTTCACGAACGCTGGTCCGTGCGTGACAGTTGGCCCCGGGTCTTGCCGTATCGCGATCAATAGAAAATGAAACGCATGAGTTCGACCGGAGAAGCGGAGCGTCCGGACGGGTTGCGGCGGCAGTTGTTTCTGCTGGCGGTTCCCGTCTTGTGCGAGCAATTCCTGACATTTTGCATCGGCTTTTACGATGTCTGGCTTTCGGGCCGACTGGGAAAAGACGAAACGGCAGCAATCGGCCTGGCAGCCTACGTTTCATGGCTTGCGTCGATGATTTTCAGTCTTGTCGGCTCAGGAACGTCGGCCATCGTTGCGCGTGAATGGGGGGCCGGGCGAGTCGACGAAGCCCGACGTGTGGCAGGTCGTTCGTTGACGCTGCTGCCGATTGTCGGACTGGTTGTCTTTGTACTATTACAACTGCTGGCCACCGGCTTTCCACGTTTGTTAAGAATGGATGGCGAACAGCAGCGAATTGCGGTCGAGTTTTTGCGGATTGATGCATGCGGTCAATTCTTTGCCGGCTGGACACTGATTGCCGCTGCGGCCTTTCGCGGATCGGGAGATATGATCTCGCCCTTGCGAGTTCTGCTTGTCACGAATTTCATCAATGTTCTTGTGTCGACCGTCTGCACGATGGGATTTTCGAGCATTCCGCCGATCGTCATTCCGGCTGTGGGTGTCAAAGGAATTGTGATCGGTACCACCACGGCCCAAGTGTGCGGTGCGTTACTGATGACGCGGTTACTGTTTTCAAAATCGTCCCGATTGAGTCTGACCAGGAGCGATTTCGGGTTTCATTCCGGAACGATCAGGCGCGTGCTGCGAATTGGCGGGCCGGCAGCGATCGGGGGGTTGTGTACTTTCACGGGACACTTTTTGTTTTTGATGGTCATTGCGCGACTTTCGGCAACGGAATTTGATGGAGCGACATTCGCCGCTCATGTGGTTGGCGTCCGAATCGAATCGCTTTCGTATCTTCCCGTCGAAGCGTTTGGCATCGCCGCCGCAACGCTCGTGGGCCAGTCTTTGGGCGCTCATAACCCTGAACGGGCCAAACAGGCGGGCCATGAAGCACTGAAGCAATGCATCGGGTACGCCGCTCTGATGATGGTGCTTTTCTTTGTCTTTGCACCGCAGATTTACGCGACGATGCATTCGACGCCCGCCGTCGCGGCTGCAGGAGTGCCAGCGTTTCGACTGATGGCCGCCTTTCAAATTCCCAATGCGATTCTGATCGTCTACACGTTGGCGCTGCGCGGGGCTGGCGATACGGTTTTCACGCTGTTTTGTGCGCTGTTGGGAAACGTCGTCGTCCGCGTTTCGATCGGTTATCTGTTCGGCGTCTACTGGCAGTGGGGTTTGTTCGGTGCGTGGATCGGGATGGGATCAGACAACGTTCTGCGATCGGCACTCATCTCGTGGAGGTATCTTGCCGGTCGATGGACAATGAAGACCGTCTGATCGTCAGATTTCGAATCAATCACGCGGGCTTTGAATCAATCACATCGGCCTGCGTCGATGTTCCGTCGATTCGTCGCAACAGTGTACCCGTCGGATTCTTGTTTTGAAGTGCGGCGGGTAACCGCGATGCTCGAACGCCGTCGTAGCATTGCAACATTGCAAATCGCCGGATCGACGACGGGATTCCGACGGCGGTGAATCCCGGATGGCCGGTCGCAGGGAACGGACCGCCGTGATTCATCGACGGAACCACAGCGACGCCGGTCGGCATCTTGTCGTTCAAAAGCCGTCCGACTTTCTGACGCAAGATCGCCGCCACGCGATTGTACAGCGCGTCGTCCGAACCATCATTTGCCGAATAGAGGCTTCCGGTCAGGTTTCCTTCGAGCGACCGTGTGATGGTCAGCAATTCGGCTTCATTCGCTGCCACAACAATCAGCGACGCGTTTCCGAATGCTTCCGTTTGCAAGCCGGCGGAGTCACGAATGAATTGTGCGCCTGTGACGCGAAGCAGCGTATTCTGACACGAGAATCCTGTACCGCCGCCTTTGGCTCCTCCTGTGAGTACCGTCGCACCCGACTTGGCCAATGTTTGAATTCCGCCGTGCAGATTGGCCTGCACACTTTCACTCAAAAGAGTCCCTACGGGAGCTGCTTTGAATTTTTCCGTTGATTGCCGGATGAATTCTTCGGCGGCAGTCCCGGCCACGACGACGACCAGACCGGGATTGGTACAGAATTGGCCCGTTGCCATCAGACAACTCGTCGCAAACTGATCTGCCAATACGGCTGCTCGTTCTGCGAGTGCGCTTGGCAGAAAGTAGACAGGGTTGATGCTTGATAGTTCGACATAGATCGGTTTGCCGACGCGATCAGCCGCCTGCTTCAAAACAACGCCTGCCGCGCGGGCTCCGGTATAACCGATTGCTCCGATATCAGGGTGCGAGGCGAGCTTGACGCCATCACTGTGTTCCATGCGGTAGATCAATTGAACGAACCCGGCAGGCATCCCGGTCGATTGAGCCGCCTGATGAGCCAGTTCGGCCAGTCGGCGAGTGGTTCCGGGATGGGAGGAATGGCCTTTGGCGATTACCGGGTTCCCGGCAGCAACTGCGGCTACGAAATCGCCACCGGCAATCCCGTTGAATGCGTACGGAAAGTTGTTCGGTCCGAAGACGGCGACGGGGCCGATCGGTCCGAACATCGATCGAATGTTGGTCGCGACATCGATCGTGGCTTCGACCCACGAGCCATCGCGAGCCGCTCTGGCACCCTGCCGCATCTGTGTTGTCGTTCGAGGTAGTTCGACGTCTTTCAATCGCGGCTGTACGGGCAATCCTGTTTCAAGG
>JANXOO010000510.1 GCA_025353525.1 Schlesneria sp.
GGGCTGCGGTATTGAATCCGACGGGTTCCGGGTGCGCCAGGGCCGCGATGATCCGGCGGTGCTGTAATGAGACCGTAATTCCATCGGGGCGAAATTGTCGCCGCAGTTCTTCACACAGGCCCAATGCATCCGTTCCGGGTGGAACGGAAATTTCCATGGCCGTCAGAAATGTATTGTCAATATCCCGATGCCTTCCCTGCAAGTCGACGAGATCGATTCCGTCGATGGCCAGTCGATGTGCGAGAAATCGCAGAACACCAGGTCGATCGACACCCGACAGGGTAAGAACATAGCGTTCTTTCGGCGTCGGTTCGGTCTCACCGTCGAATCCCGAATCGATCGAAGGATCGCGTAACGTCACCATCGCTCCGAAAGGACGGCAAACGGCGCGGATATGATCGACGATGACCTCGGGGTCCTGGGTTTCCGGAAATTCGGCTGCCATAATCATCGCGAAAAACTTGTGAATGACGGCCTGACTGACGTCGCGTATGTTGCCACCAAGTTCGTCGAGTGAATTGGCCAATGCCGCTAGAATCCCCGTCCGGTTGGCCGCCAGTACCGTCATGATATAAAGTTTTGCCATTCCATTTGTCTCGCATCAAAAAACCGTCGTGAGCGATTTGGTGTTCGGGGCCGACTCGACCATCGTCAAATCTGAAAATGGCTCAACATTTCAATTCGGGCCGTGTGCCGAAAAGCTGCTGTGCAAAATTCCGCGAATAAATTTCAAGCCTTGAGTCATCTCGTATCCAGGATCGTTTCCTTCGCTTCGGATCGAAGTCAACCAGCCTGCATAGTCCATTTCGCCAAGCAACGCCAGGGTTTCGACCCAATCGACGTTTCCGTGGCCAACCGCAGCTTCCCGGCCGCCATCAATGCCGGAATATCCGTCTCGCAATTGCACATGCAAGATGTCGTTGTGCAGTGTTCGCAATGAATTCGGGACAGTACGCCCCGTCGACGTAAATTGCGAAGGATCGAAATCAATTCCGATCGGGCCCGTTTGTACTTCGCCCAAAAGCGTTTTCAAAGTCTCGGCAGAATCATTGGAGGGAGTGATTGCCAGCACCGTTCCGATATGGTTCGCATGTCGCGCCAAATCGCATAACACTTCGACCAACAATTGACGCTCTTTCGACAAAGCATCCTCCGGAATGTGTCCGATCCGAATGCAAAGCGTCTTCGCTTTGATTGACCAGGCAAATTTCATGGCATCGCGAATTGCAGCAATCCGGATATCCAGCTTGTTCTGCTCGTACAATGGGTAATTCAGGGGGAATGTTGCGCCGGAGACGGCCAAGCCGTATTCGGCGATTCGATGCAAGAGGTCGCGACGACCGGTTTCCGTCAATTCGCCAGCGCGAAGTTCGTTTCTGATATCAAATTGCACACCCTGCGCATTCGCTTCCGCAGCCGACTGAATCGATGCAACGAGCGGCTGGATGAAATAACGTGTCGCAAGGGCGAGTCGAAAACGGTGCATAACCTGACGTGAACCTTCCGGAACAGTTTCCTGATCGATGCTGCTGAATATCATCTGCACCCCTGAATGAAGGGTGCGTCAAAAGGCGGTTTCCGCAAAATTCGATGAAGCATCATTCGATGGTTGCCGCTTCGGCCGAAACAGACCTTGTGAAAACGGCTCGATTCATGCCTCCCCAAGTATAACAAGTCAATGCGATCTCTGCCCGCAACGACGGACGGTTTGCCCGCGCGGTCGGCCAGCGGTATCATTTCGGCTTGACTTGTCACGGAGTAAACGATGATGTTTGAAGATGCAGTTGCTGTAACACTTGAGGTTCAGACACGGGCAGGATCGCCTCTCGCGCTGAAACGCATCGGGAATCGCAATGTAAGGCGACCGGCAGTGGAATATTTACCGGCTGAAAAAGGGGGACTGGCTCCAGGACCTCCTGGTGCCTGTCCCCCTTTTTCAGGTGCCTGTCCCCATTTTTCAGCGACCGTTCCTGCTGGTTGCCTGATTTCGCGATCGGGATACTTCCGCGCATTCCTTGCAGGATTGTTGGTCGTCTCTACGGTGCTGACGACGTTTTCCTGCGCCGAGGCGGCGGACGAAGGATTGGACAAATACAACGTCGCTGTTGGTCTTTATAAACAGTCCCGATGGAAACAGGCGGCAGAACAGTTTCGTGATTTCCTGAAATCATTCGACAAACACGAGAAGTCACCGCTGGCTCGGCTGTATCTCGGCCTGACATTGATCAACAACGAAGACTACAAAGGGGCTCGCGAAGAACTTCGGAAATTCGCTGACGAAAACCGTCAGAATCTGAACCTGGGTCAGGCACGGTACCGTATCGGCGAATGCAGTTACCTGCTGGATGATTTACCTGCTGCCCGAACGGAACTCGAAGGATTCATTCGCGACTATCCGAACGATCCACTGCGCGAGCACGCGTTGCCATATTTTGGCGATACTTTGTTAAGACTGGGTGATGCCGCTGCGGCGCTGCGGATGTTCGACTCGGCGATCGAATCCTATCCGACAGGCAAGTTGCTCGAAGACGCCCGGTTTGGCAGGGCCCGGTCTCTCGAATCATTAAAGCGGTATGATGACGCGATCCGCGTCTATCAGGAGATTGCGACAAACAAAACGGGATCGCGTGCTGCGGACGCTCAGTTTCATCTCGGAGCAAGTTTTTTTGAACGCAAGCAATTCGCAGATTCGGTAGCCGCCTATACGGCACTGATCAAGGATTTTCCGTCGAGTCCGCTTGTTCCCGATGCCAGGTTGAACGCCGGTTACGGCCTTTTCCAGTCAGGACAATTCGGACCGGCCGCCCAGCAGTTTCAGCAGGCGGCAAAAGATCCGGCACAGCAACCGACCGCCGGTTATTGGCAGGGACGCAGCCTCAAGTCCGGCGGTGATTTTGCAAAGGCGCTCGAAGCATTGTCGAGTGCTGCCACGTTTGCCAGCGACAAGCCGATGCTGGAATCGATCCTTTACGAACAGGGCCTGTGCGAACGCTCGTTGCAACATCCCGCAGAATCACGCGGATACTTTGAAAGGGTCTTGTCAAAATTCCCCGGCGGAGAATTGGCTGATGACAGCCTGCACGCCCTGATCGAAATGTCGATCGAGACGGGTGACCTTGCAGGTGCCGATCAGTTGTTGGCCCGATTCAAAAAAGATTTTTCGCAAAGCCTGCTGAAACTGCCCGTTGAATTGCTGACAGCGCGGATGGAACTGGCGCGCGCAGGACAAAAACTGCGTGACAAGCGCCCCGCTGAAGAATTGAATGAACAATACGATTCGGCAGCACGACGATTTGAACAGGTGATGAACGGCAGCACAATTCCCAAAACACAGGCACAGGCGCGTTACTACCTGGCCCTGACCCGGCAAATGCAGGGAAACCACGATCAGGCGTTACAACTGATCGCGCCGCTGGTCGAGAAAGTATTGACGGAACCCGAAAAGAACGAGTTCACTGACGGGTTGGTCTTGCAAGCTGACAGCTACTACCAGACGAAGAAATACGATTCGGCAGCCGATTCCATCGCAACGTATATCAGTCGTTTTTCAACCGGACGGCAGATGGCACGAGCGTTGTCGTTGCAAGCGCTGATTGCAGAAAGTCGCAACGAGACCGAAGTTGCAAGGTCGGCGCTGCAGCGACTGACCACCGAATTTCCGGATCACCCGCTGGCCCGATTGACAGTGCAGCAGATGGCCAAAGCGGCGGAAAGTCGTGGCGACTGGGTGACTGCGGGCCGACTTTATGAATCGGCGTATGAATCAGAAAAGGTCCCTGAACAGAAAGCGTACGCGCTCCGCGATGTTGCATGGTGCGCGTACAACCGCAAAGAGTATGCGACGGCAGCAGGGATCTATGCCCGCGTCGTCAGCGAATTTCCATCGCAAAATCCTGGTCTCGAGTGTCGCTACTACCAGGCCGATTGCCTGAAACGGATCGACCAGTTGCCCGCAGCGATTGACGTTTTCAGGAAGATTTTCGAGTCGTTTCCTGCCGACAAGCCGGTCGAGACCGGCGACGAGAATCAACTGCCTGTCGAGTACTACTACAAGGCAGGTTTGCAAGTCGCCAGGCTGTATGATCAGGCGGGACAGGGTGCGGAATCCGACGCCGCTTATGAGACGCTGTTAAAGCGATTTCCAAAACCTGCGGACCTCGACAGACGGCTCGACGACTGGGCCAAAATGAATTACCACTGGGCCAGAACGAATGACGACCAAAGTCGATTCGAGCGAGCCGACTCCATCTGGAAACGACTCGTCAAAGAAGTCCCTCTTAGTCCGCTCGTCAACAATGCCAGACTGAGTCTTGCCGAAAGCGATCTGCTCGCCGGACGATTCGAAGAAGCTCGCGCAACATTTGAAGATCTTGCAGAGAGTGCTTCAAGTAACGATGAAACGAAAGAACTGGCGTTGTATCAATTGCTTGTCCTGGCGGTTGAACGGCAACGTTGGCCTGATGTTCGGACGACGGGCAAACGACTGGTTGCGAAGTTTCCTGAAAGCCAATACCGGTATTACGCTGTCTATAGCGAAGCCGAATCGTATCTGGCGGCGACGAAGCCTGACGAACAGGATCTTCGCATCGCACGAGAGAAACTTGAATTTTTGCGGGACCGAATGACCGACGACGCGGTTTCAAAATCAGAATGGGCTGATCGCGTTTGGGTTCTGCTGGCAGAAGTCAATTTTCGCGAAAAGAAATATCAGGACGTCGTGACGATTGCCGAAGACCTTAAACATCGAAAACCCCAATCTCCGTTCATCTATCAGACGGAAGAAATTGTAGGCCGCAGCTACAAACAGATTCCAAAATTCGACGAAGCGCGTGCGGCGTTCCAGCGAGTGCTGAAAGACCCTGTCGCGTATCGGACCGAAACGGCGGCCAAAGCGCAATTTCTGATTGGAGAAACGTGGTTCCTGCAACAAAAATGGGACGCGGCCGCGACCGAATACCAATTCGTCTACAGCAACTATAAATTCCCGGAATGGCAGGCCGCCGCGTTGGTGAGTGCCGGGAAATGCGATGAAGAACAGAACGAATGGAAATTCGCCGTTGAAACGTACAAACGGGTCATCAAGGAATTTCCGGGCACAATCGTCATCGACGAAGCGAAGCGGCGGCTGGAAGCGGCCCAAAAGCGAGTGGATCGCTGAATTCCCGTGTTCGCTACCAGGCTGCGGATGAAACACCTTTCGAAAGTCCGCGTTCAAGGCATGATTGCACACCACGGTCCAGTCCCCGTTTCGAGCCGGAAATCAACCATTGGACGAATATTGTTTACGTCGCCGGTATCTACGATTCGTACATGACTCGTCCTCAATCCTGAGCATTGGCAAAGTTTGCACGATGTACCAGTTAGTCGGGCGGGTAAAGTTCCCGTACATGGAATCGGAAAACCAGCCGAACCAGATGTAAAGGATGTGAATCAGGGATAATTCGGAGTCAACTATGGATAATCCTCTGACAATCGCCGGGTTCGTACTGTTGTGCGTGGGTTCATCCGGAATCGCCGACGATCGAGTCGGGTTGGCGAATTTGCCGCCCGCTCCTGCTGCCAACGCTCCCGCAAAGACCGCAGGCAATGATGTGGCTAAGAGAAGCGTTCTGAACCGACCTCTTTGCAGCGTGCGAGCGAGCATCTTAACGACACCGGGAGAACTGCCGATCAGTCACCCGGCGTCCGAACCGAATATCCCTGACGAAATGTTCTCTGTCGGACAAAATCGTCCGTGGATTTGTACGAATTACGAATGGGAAGCCCCTGCGACGAGGCACTTGCCATTACTGTTTGAAGAGCCGAACCTCGAACGACTGGGGTACGCTCATGGCTTTTGCGATGCAGGATTATGTGACGAGGCACCCAATCGCGGGGAACGGTTGCAGACGCTCGTCTCGGCGGTGAATTTCGTCGGACGAATTCCGCTCGTGCCCTGGATGGCGGCCACTCAGTCCCTTGCGGAACCGGTTTACACACTTGGCAGTGAACGGCCCGGAAGCCCGGTTCTTTACCGCAAATACATTCAGTTGCCGTAAGGCGACACGCAGTGGCAAATCTGCCAACTGAAAAACGCAGGGGGGGCTCCAGGTCTGCCTGGTCTCTTTCCCGATACTGTTCGGCGGGGCAAGTGCCGGAAATGTGAATTGGCGTTCGGCGGGATCAAATTCGGGTTCGGCTAACGAATAACGGTGACACGGCATTTTCTGCAAGTCACCACAACGAGATCAAACCCCGACACGCCACGCCCGCTTGACGATTTATGGTTTGTTCTCCCGTCGCCAGTTCGATTCTCCGCAGCACTCAATAGTGCGGAAGGAGTTCTCTCGCGCACCGGTCGGCCCGGTCGGCAACCAGTTCCGCATTTCAACGAGTGGACGACGCACTTTGCGAATCATCGGATGTTAGGCTGCGCGTTTTGAGTAAGTCCGGCATCCTGTTTGGGTTTGGGATCTCGTTCGCCAGAACTCGGCCATCGGTTGAGTCGTGCTATGTTCATCCGCGACGAGTTGCAAGAGCGC
>JANXOO010000556.1 GCA_025353525.1 Schlesneria sp.
TGATCGACCGCGTGTCGACCGCACTGAATGGGGCCGCCACGATGACTTGGAAAGGGGCCGAACCCGTGATCCAACTCCTGGAAACGAATGATCAAAAGGGGGTTCGTGTCGCAAAAAAAAACATTTCAAGCGATCGCAAGCCGCCTGCAACGCGATCAATCTCTTCCAAAGTACGTCGTCTCAATTACTCCGGAATCTGCAACTCGGTAAACTATTTACGCGGAGTTGCCTTAGTTGTAATTCACCGACCGCTACGATTGCTTTGCGAATAACAGCCGGCAACACATTCCATTGAGTAATGATCGTTTGCAAATAAGCGTCAATGTGAGCCAGGGATTGCCAGCCAGAGTCCTTGCTTTGCAGAGCACGTGCGGCAAATGAAATGTCATCGGGTTGCCAGCAATATTGGCATCGTTAGTTGCGCCAGTTTTTCAGGGGGCTTCATTTTCCCCCGACATTCACCTTAGAACAAAACGGGCCGCGTCGTCGCTGCTCGCTACTTGATGTTTCCCGGAAAATGAATGCATTGCGGGCCGATCCGTCGGAGGTTATTCGCACCAGCCAGCCGCAATCGCGGCAGCGTTGCAGTGTTGATTCGCCGATGATCGGAGTGAACTCGTTTGAGGTGCAAGCGGGGCATTGTGGTGATTCAGAAATCATTGGGAACCTCGCTTTCGATCCCTTCGATTCGCTGCCGATTCGCTGCGACGCGGAGCTTGATGACGTGTTCGCGAATTCCGCGATTCCGGTTCGTGCGGCAGTAAACGCGATACTCCGACATGTCGCTGTCAGTGTCGTCGAATTTGAATGGCCTGAACGGAAAACTCGCGACATCGGCGTCGTTCTCGATTCCGCCTTAATCACACTGGTCCGACAATTGAGGCTATCGTCGACACAGACGAACTGCCGAACGACATCGACCGACGACGAGTCGAGCATCTGGCTGGCAAGGCACGCTCGCTCGGCAACGAGGTTTTGAGGCGGCATGTTCACGGCGTTCATGATTTCATCCTTCGCGAGGCGTCTGATTCACCCAGTGGCAGAACTTCAGGTTTTGAATTCGCAGTGCAGGATTGCCCGATGTCGAATGTCGCCCGCGGGCCAGCCTCGGATTTCTCCCACTTGCGGATTGCGGCCTTCCAGCCATTCGATGCGTTGTGGTCGACGAACGTCCCGGCATCAACCGTGTTGCGGCGATCGCGGCAATAGTCCAGGACTTCGGCAAGCGTCGGAGCCACGAATCGGTTTGATTTCTTTTCAGATTCGATTTCAGTCGGGGGCACATCCGCACACTCGTGCGCTTTCTCCTCTCCCTTCCTTTCCTTTCCTCTCCATTCCATTCCGTCGCGAGCGTTCGGCGAGATGACCACATCGGTTCGTCGATCACTCGTCGAATCGGTGACGACCGGTCGAGGATATTTGAAGGTGGGACGGTCAATGCGCTGGTGTCTGTTCCATCCCGTAACGTGCCAACAGATTTGGCCTTGCGTTTCGAATTCGAAAATCAGTCGCTGGCGTTTCAGCTCGTCAACAAACGAAAGTACTACTTCTTCTGTGAACGAATCACCTGGAAAGACTTCCGTTTTAATGCGCCTGGCACTCGCCGGGTGAACTCCCCCGTCGTCACAGAAGCACCAGACACCGACGAAGGTCAATCGAGCGTTCGTCGAACATTCGACGACCTGCTCGGACGTGAAGAATTCCGGTTTGATTGAACGAATTCGTGCCACTCGATGGATCTCCTTTCAGAACGCCTCGCAAACCCGCCCCCCGATGTCATCCTGACGATGCCCGTGACATCAAGGCGACAAAACTATATGTCGTTAACTACACTTATGCAATATGGGTGAGAGAGATGTCGATGGGCGATTTCTGAATTTGTGGGGATGTCAGGAACGCGGATTTCATTCCGCAAATGCATCGTCGCCAGCGTATTTGGTCAATGTGGCCATCATTTCGGTCCAACGGACCATACATTCCCATAGCCAGGGTCGGAGTCTTCGGAGGCCCTGGTAACGGGGCCATCAATACTCTCTTCAGGCCCAATGGGTCGGTCATTCGTTTTTCCGGTCGCGCTTGATGGTCTTTCCACCATTGATTTGAATGCGGCAACGAATTGGCGTTCGGCTCGTCACAGCTTCCAATGTCGATCATTCGAACGGCCGACCCGTTGGGCCTCATGGCGATTTTCCGGGGGCACGTTTCCCAGGGACTCCGAAGACTCCGACCCTGGCTATGGGGACACATGGCCCCTTGGGCCGAAATGCAAGTCCAAACTGAGCGTCGATTCACATTTTGCCGGAAAATGCGTATTCGTTACTTTGCCGCCAACGCCTGGACTCGTAAGAGAACGCCGATGTGACAACCAAGGCAGATACAAAACAGCACGAATCCAAGGATGCATTCAAACAAATAATCTGTTGACCGTACTGTCTGAAATATCATGACCGTCGCAAAAACCGCAAAATATGCGCCAATTGTCATCCCAATGGCAATCGGGACTGCACCCCATCGAACATAGAGTGACACCAGTGCCGCAAAATGTGGAATCAGAGCGAAAAACAAAATGACGACGAACCCGAACTGGTCATCAATGAACATGTCCCAGGCATCCCAGCGGCCCGTCTGAGTCCCCAACGTCAAGAGTATTTCGAAAACAGGCCCCGGAAGCCAACCGATCATCGCCCCCGCAAATTTGTGGTAAATCATCGAATTTGACGATTGCGGCAGCATCATCAAAGATGCCAAAGTTTGTCCGCGAACTTCATCATGCAGTGAACGAGCCAAAATCATTCCCGCGTCAACCGCGAGCGAAAACGACATCCAGAGCAGGCATCCCTCGACGAGCCCATGGGGAGGCGGGGAGCCTTTGAAGCAATCAATCTCAAACGCCCAAATCGTGATCACTCCGTAGTACCCGACGCGAATCAGCATCATTCCGGGGCCACCCGAAACGAAATGAAAATCCTTCCAGACAAACGGATTCGTCCAGGGGCGTCCGGAATCAAACCGGAATGACTTGCGTCGAAGAGCGACCAATCCCCGCGAACTCGCTTCCGTCGCAGGGTTGCGCGATGCGAATCCGAAGAACATCCAGGACAGCACTCCAAAAACCAGGCCCGAACTACAGTTGCTTAAAACCTGGATGCTCCAGACCGAATCGCCAAATCCCGTCGCAAGTATGTCTCCCATTCGCAGGAAAATGCAAATGTTTCCAATGGAGTCAAGGAATGTCCACAGGGGGTTTGAGTCATCGAGGATTGGAAACACGCCTGTGGGTACCCATTGCCGATATTGCCATTGAGCGTTTTGGGCCATTAACGGCACGATGTAATAGATCGCCAACCCCAACAGCATCCACCCACCCGCGCGGCGACTGTTCGAGGCCAATGTCGAACAGAGCAAACCAAGCCCGGCCAACATCACCATGTACGAAAGCAGCGCGAAATTAACGGCCCCTGTTTGGGAACTTGAAATGCCACCCATGGTGATCGCAAGCAATGTGAACGGGTACTGGACGGCAATCAGCAACAGGGCCTGCCAAAGCCGCCCGCCCGATTTTCCTGCAAGGATGCCGAGCGGACTAATCCCCGCCATCAACATCAAGCCGAGCGTGTCTTCTTCCTTTTCCTCCGTAATCGCTGTTGAAAAGAAGCCCAGCCCCAACAGCGTCATGAACGTGGCATCCAGGTATGCAATTCCCTGAAAAAACCGGAATCCTGGTGCGCCAAACATGTTCTGTGTCGACAACGCGTAACAAAGCGACAAATAAATCGCCCCGACCAGCCCCAATCGAGCCAGATGAGTTGACCAGCCGCGAGCATCGATCCGCAGTGATCGTTCCAGCAATGCGAACGCGCCGACCAGCATGGGATACAACTCGCAAATTGAAAATCCGAAGTTATCGTGTTGTTCGGTTCAACGAGCGTGTTTACCGGGCCATTACGGCGGTAAAGACATACAATCCCGAAAAAGCAATCGAGCTTGCTGCCGTCAGCCGCAACAACATTCCACCGTTCCAGATCACGAGTGATTGTCCGGTTTTGTTGTGAATCCACACCAGATTCAGATATGCCGTACACAAGCCGATAATCAGGTAAGTTGGTACGACGTAGCTGCGAGACAGCGAGAAAATGGACACGCACCAACCGATCATAATGCTGGAAATGAAAGGGTGCAAGCGAACCAGTTCGTCGTTTGTCAGCGGGTCAGAAAGCCTTCCGATGCGATATAACTGCAATGTGATGAAGAAAAAGCAACCGAAAAACATCGTTCCGCCGAATAACCCCAGCTCAACGTAGGTGTGGACAAACGAATTGTGAGCGACCAGTCCAACAATATCAGCGTATGAACCGTGACCAGTACCAAACAGGATCGCGGGCGACTTCAGTTCGTCCAGGCCGTCTTTCCAAAGCGTCAATCGTTCGTGCCCGGTCCCTCCTTCATCCAGATCGATTTCCGCTTGCCGGCCTGCCAGTAGCGGCAGCAGACATGCAAACGCAATCGTGGCAACAATCGTGAGTTTCGGGCCGTTCCGCAGATACAAAAGCATCAGCCCTGCAACACAGCAGGCCATCAGGCCACCGCGCGACTGTGTTGAAATCAGACCTGTCAGCAGCACAAGCAACGGCAGGATCCAGGCGAACCGCAGTATGCTGGTGTTCGTATCGAGCATAAAATAACAGCAAATGATCCCCGTTGCGCAGATCATCATCGCCATGTCATTGGGGTCCTGAAAAATCCCCAACCCACGCATTCGTTTGGCGGTCAGGATTTCACCTTCATCGGTGAATCCTTCAAGATCGTCCAGGTGCTCGATGAACGTGAAGTCGTAAATTTCGTAGTAGTCAACGACGCACAGCGTGACCATCGTCGAGGAACTGATCGCCACAATCAGCAGAAATATCCGAAGTCGACTGATCGAATTGACCGTGGTAATCAACAGGCCAAAGTAGATGATTGACTTGAGAAATGTCGTTCCGGAATCAACAAGGCCACCGATATAAAAATATTGCAAGTGCGACAGGCAAATCGCGATGAAGATGCCGACAACACAGAGTGTCACCGGCTGACGTGAAAGAATATTCCAATGGAAATGCTCAGTGAACGATTGGAAAACGAGCGCCAAAGTCGACAGAATCAGGAATTCGTAGATTTGCCAGTCGGCAAGCCAGAAGAAGAGTTCTGCCGGACGAATAAAGAGCGTCGCCGTCGTAAGCAGGAAGAGCACGAATGCCAGCGGGGCGATCGATTTGTTTCGCATTGTGGCAGTCCGGGTACGCAGCTCAGCGGGTTTCATACGAGCGTTGACGCGACAAACAGATTCTGCGCCGACACTTGCTACGTTAAATCCGCGATCGACCGGTTACCACAAAA